>JAHEFN010000383.1 GCA_024640185.1 Gemmatimonadota bacterium
CAGCGATCTCCCGAAAGCGGTGGCGGTGGTACCAGGAACGATAGGGCCCCGCCAGCATCTCGTCGGCGAAGTGGTGGTTCTCCACGAACTCGGTGATCCGGGACACCCACCGCATCGGGACCCCATGCATCCGGATGCGGTACTCGATCTCGGTCCCCTCGGTCACCACCGGGTCGGTGGCGTGCTTCATCTGGAAGCCGAGCCACGGCGGGGTGATCGCCCCCAGGTTGGCGGGGTCCTTGAAGAAGGCAAACACCTCCTCCAGCGTCCCACCCAATCGTTGCCGCCGCTGCAATTGATGGATCACGGCTGTTCGCCGGCCGGCTGAACCGCTGGCTTGACGAGTCGGTAGTGCCCGACGCCCCAGACGCTGCCACCGGCAAATCCGAAGAGTTCCTCACAGGCCAGGAAGAAGAGCCGCCAGCGGTGGTACCACCTGGCGGCCTCGCCATCATGGCGTTGGTCCAGGACGCGTTCGGCTTCGGCCCGGTTCCGCTCGAGGTTCTCCCGCCACGCGGCGGCGGTGCGCTGGTAGTGAGTCCCGGAGACCCACCACTGCTCCTCGAGGGTGAGCTCGCGGGCCGCGGTCGGCACCAGGTCGAAGGAGGGCATCAGGCCGCCGCTGAAGAAATGACGTCCCATCCAATTGCCGGCACCCTCGGTCTCGAAGAGGTAGGGGCTCCGGGCGTGACAGAAGACATGGACGAAGAGCGAGCCGCCATCCTCGAGCCACCCGCTCACCCTGGAGAAGAGGGTGAGCCAGTCGCGCATGTGCTCGAACATCTCCACGCTGACGATGCGGGTGAACTGCTCGCCCGGATCGAATTGGTTCATGTCGGCCGTCACCACCTCGAGGTTCGGCAGGCCCGCCGCAAGGATATGCTCCCGCTGACTCGCTGAATTCGACACCGCGACGATCCGCGATTGCGGGAACCGGCGGGCCATGAAGTGTGAGAGGGAGCCCCAGCCACAGCCGAGCTCCAGGATGGAGTCGCCGTCGCGCAGCCCGGCGCGTTCACATGTCAGCGCCAGCATCGCCTCCTCGGCCTCATCGAGTCCCGCGACTCCCTCTGGCCAGACGGCGGAGGAATACTTGAGGTGCCGACCGAGGGCCTGCCGGAAGAACGCGGCCGGGACTTCGTAGTGCTGCGCGTTGGCAAGCTCGGGGACCTCGGCGAGCCGGCCTCCCTCGAGCTGCTTCAGGAACTCCACCGAGCCCGGCGAGTCCGCGAGGTCATCGGCACGGCTCCGGCAGAGCGCCCGAATGGCCATGCGCACGGCCCAGGTCGGGATCCGGCCCCGTTCGGCCTGGTCGATGGCGGTCGCCAGCATCAGTTGGCCTCCGGGCGGGGTGGCCACGGGAAGAAGACGCTGGTGGTCCGTTGATAGTCGCGATAGCGGTCGCCCCGACTCTTGATCGCCTGTCGCTCGGTGTAGGGGATCCCGGTGAGCTGGAAGAGGAAGAGCAGCATGATCAGCGGTCCGAGGAAGGTGAGCAGGGCGCCCTCGGCGACGACGACATACGCCCACCAGTGGAGCCACTCGAAGAAGTAGTTCGGGTGTCGTGAGTACCGCCACAGCCCATCGCGGCAGACCAGGCCGCGATGCTCGGGGCGGGCCCGGAATCGAGCCAGCTGCTGGTCGGCCACGCTCTCACCGACGAGGGAGACCAGCCAGATCGCGATGGCCACCAGCGCCAGCCAGGAAAGGGGACCGCCCCGCATCGCGGCCGCGATCGGCACCACGAACAACCCGGCGACCGCAGCTTGCGCCAGATAGAACCCCAGGAAGTTGCGCGGGGCCTTGGCGCCCCAATGCTCGCGCAGGGCGGCGTAGCGACCATCCTCGTGCTCGGCCCGGAGGACACGATCGCGCAACAGGAAGAAGCCGAGCCGCAACGCCCAGGCCATCGCCATCCCGCCGACGAGGAGGCGGCGTTGGAGGTCGCCGTCGGTCAGCGCAGCCGCGGTGGCCACTCCGCCGGCCACCAGAAAGGCCCAGCCGACGTCGGCGGTGGCCGCATCGCGGGTGCGCAATTGGATCGCCCAGAGCGCGGTCATCATCAGCACCGCGGCGGCGATCATCCAGGGGATGGCGGCGATCATGCGGCCTCCGCAAGCGCCGGGATCGCCGGGACCTTGGCGGGCATGTCGAAGGCGGTCCCGGCAGGGACGAGGGTGAACTGCAGGGTGTCGATGGCCCGCTCAAGGAAGCCACCCTCGCAGTAGCAGAAGTAGAACTCCCACATCCGCTGGAATCGG
>JAHEFN010000103.1 GCA_024640185.1 Gemmatimonadota bacterium
GCATCGTGGCGTGGCGTGTCTCCTCGCCATAGGTGAAGAGCCCCAGCGCGCGGCCGGCGAGCGGCCGGCCAGCAAGATCGGCCAGCGCATACAGCATCGCCGCGACCGATGCCTTGGCATCGCCACTGCCGCGACCGAAGAGGAGGTCGCCCTCGATCACCGGGACGAAGGGGTCCCGGGTCCAGCCCTCACCCGGAGGAACGACATCGAGGTGGGTGGCCAACGCGAGTGTCGGTCCGGCAGCCTCATCACCGACTGCCACGCGGACACTGGTCTCGTCGCGCACCACATCGAGGCCGAGCCGACGCGCCGTCAGCTCGACGAACTCGGCCGCGGGCAGCTCATCGCCACTCACCGAGGGGATGGCGACGAGTTCCCGCAGGAAGGCGATCTCAGTCGGCCAGGTCGACGCCAAGATAGGTCGCCTTTTCCTTTCGTCCCACGATCATGGTGCCGCAGCCGGCGCCGGTGAACACCTCGAGCAACAACGCATCCGGCACCCGACCATCGATGATGTGGGTCCGCTCCACTCCACCGGTCGCCGCACGAATGCAGGCCTCGACCTTGGGCTTCATGCCGCCGACCAGGGCGCCACTTTGCATCAACTCGGCCAGGTCATCGGGATCCGCGAACGTCACCAGGGTGCTGGGATCCTCCCGATCCCTGAGCACGCCGGGCGCCCCGGTGAGGAAGATCAACTTTTGGGCCTTGAGTGACGCGGCGAGCGTCTCCGCCACGGTGTCGGCGTTGACGTTGTAGACCGCCCCTTCCCGGTCGCCAGCGAGCGAGGAGACCACGGGCACGAACCGGGCGTCGAGCAGGACCTGCAGCAGGCGGGGATCGGCGGTGTCGATGTCACCGACATGGCCAAAGTCCACCGTCCGCTCACTTCCCTCGTCATCGACGATCCGGACCGGCGGTCGCCGGTGGGCCGTGATCAGCTCGCCATCGACACCCGAGAGGCCGACCGCCTGGACGCCGTGCTGCCCCAGTGCCGCGACCAGATCGGTGTTCAGTTGGCCGCGATAGACCATCTTGACGACCTCCAGCGCGTCGGCATCGGTGACCCGGCGGCCGCCGATCATCGTCGGCTCATGGCCCAGCTTGCGCGACAAGGCGCTCGCCTGTGTCCCACCACCGTGGACCACGACGATTCGGATCGAGAGCGAGGCCAGCAGGGCCAGCTGCCCAGCCACCTGATCGAGGATGTGGGCATCGGACAGGACGTCGCCGCCAAGCTTCACGACGAAGACGTGGTCCCGATAGGCGCGCACATAACGCAGGGTGCCCTTGAGGCCGGCGATACCGAGGGTGGGTTCAATGGTCATGGAGATGCCGTGGGACGCTGGAGGATGAACGAGAGACGATGCACGAATCGAGAGCACTGTCGGACCCTATCCGGAAGTGCCGATCAGTTCGAGGAGAAGGGCGCGTTGGACATGGAGGCGATTCTCGGCCTGGTCAATCACGGCACTCTGGGGACCATCGAGCACGGCGCCATCGATCTCGACGTTGCGACGGACCGGCAGGCAGTGCATGGCAAAGCCCTTCCCGTCGGCCGTGGTGGCCATCCGCTCCTCGGTCAGTCGCCAGTCCCGCTTGCCCTCGCGGAGGGCGCGCTCGGCCTCCGGCTGCCCAAAGTGGCCGAGCGCGCCCCACGACTTGGGGTACACCGCATGGGCGCCCTCGATCGCCCCTTCGAGGTCGTCGGTCACCCGCATCGACCCTCCACGGGCCGTGGCCAGTGCCTCGACCGCGGTGTAGTCGTCGGGGTCGAGGTCATACCCCTGGGGTCGGGCGATCACGACCTCCATGCCAAGGTGGGCAGCGGCGATCGCCGCGCTGGCAGGGACGGCCGTGGGCAGCGCCTTCGGATGCCACGCCCACTGCAGCACGAACCGCTTGCCAGCCGTCTCGCCGAGCCGCTCCCTCAGCGTCATCGCATCGGCAAGACCCTGACATGGATGGCGCCGTGATGACTCGAGGTTGATCACCGGTACCGTCGCGAACTCGGCGAAGTGCCTTATCGTGCGGTCCTCGCGCTCCACCGCCCAGTCGGTCCCCTTGGGAAAGGAGCGCACCGCGAGGGCATCGGCATACCGCGACAGCACGCGTGCCGCCTCGATGATGTGCTCGACCGTGGTACCGTCCATCACCACATCAAGCTCGGTCTCCATCGCCCATGAGCCCTTGCCGGGCTCGAGACAGAGGGCGTGCCCACCATGGAGGAACATCGCCGTCTCCATCGAGGCGCGCGTCCGCAACGATGGGTCCATGAACACCATCGCCAAGACCCGCTTCTCGAGGCCGCCATCGACCTCCCCCCGCTTGATGCTGGCCGCCAGGTCGAGCAGGGAGTCGACGTCGTCGGGCAGCCACTCCTCCATCGCCAACCAATCGCGGCGACTCATGCCAACACCTTGGCGATGGCCTGGAAGAGCAACTCGGCCTCATCCGCCGAGAACGACAGTGGTGGGAGCAGGCGGAGGGTGTTGGCGTCGGTGGAGGTTCCGGTGAGCACCCGCTGCTCCCAGAGTGCGGCCTGGACATCCCGAGCCGGGCGATCGAGTTCGAGGCCGAGCAGGAAGCCCCGGCCATGCACCGCCTGCACCGCCTCGAGTCCGGCACAGTGGCAGGCGAGGGTGCCCCCGACGTCACGGGTATTCGCCAGCAGGCCTTCGCGATCGATGACGTCGAGGTTGGCGAGTGCAGCGGCACAGGGGACCGGGCCACCGCCGAAGGTCGAACCAAGGTCGCCGAGGGCGATGTCATCGACCAGCGAGTCGGCAACCAGCACCGCCCCGATCGGCAGTCCGGCGGCGAGGCCCTTCGCCATCGAGAGTGCGTCCGGGGACACGCCGAACAACTCCGCCGCGGTGAAGGTGCCGAGGCGTCCGGTGCCACACTGGACCTCATCGAACAGCAACTTGGCACCGTGATCATCGGCGAGCCGCCGGGCATGGCCCAGGAACTCGGCCGTGCAGCTCCGCGCCCCGTTGAAGCCCTGAACCGGCTCGATCAGGATCGCCGCGATGGTGTCGTCGACCGCGGCCGTCAGCGCCTCGAGGTCGTTGAGTGCCACCTTGCGGGAGAGCGGCATGCCAGCCCGCCGTGCACTGGCTTCGTACTTGGCGCCGTCGGTACAGGCCAGGGTGGCCGCCGTGCGACCGTGCCAGCCGCCCAGCAGCGAGACGACACCGCTGCGCTTGGTCTTTCGGCGGGCGAGCATCAACATGTTCTCGTTGGCCTCGGCCCCCGAGTTGCAGAAGAACACCTTGGCCAGTGGCTTCGGCGCACGGGCGATCAGGGCATCGGCCAGTCGCTCACGATTGGCATGTGGGACGGCGGTCGAGTAGAAGAGCAGCCGGGCTGCCTGGTCGGCGATCGCGGCGACCACATCGGGATGGGAATGCCCACAGGTGGCGACCGCGTGCCCGCCATAGGCATCCAGCCACTCATGGCCATCTTCATCGACCAGCCAGGAACCGTGCCCGGACACGGCCCGGAGCGGGAAGGTGGCATAGACCGGCAGCAAGGCCGGCGGTGGGGTCGTCAGCATGGGAAGGGCCCTGCCGTGAGAAGGCCGGCGCGTTCATCGATCCCCAGCGCCAGGTTCATCGCCTGGATCGCCTGGCCGCCCGCGCCCTTGATGAGATTGTCGATGACACACATCAGCTGCACCTCACGACCATCATCAGATTGTGCGGCCCCGATGAGTGCCAGGTTCGAACCGATCACATGGGTCAACTGGGGGGCTCCATCGACGACCCGGACGAATGGCCGGCCGGCGAAGCGTGATCGCACCAGCTGAGCGACATCGGCGACCGGTTCGCGCAGGTGGGCGTGCAGGGTGGCGTGGATGCCTCGCACGAACGGTCCCGCATGGGTCATCAGTCGGGCGCTGGCCGAGGGATCGTCCCGCCACCCGCGCCATTGCTCGAGGATCTCGCCCTCGTGGCGGTGTCCCATCACCTGGTAGGCAAAGAGGTTCGAGGCCCGGGCGGGGTGGTGGGTCGTCGCGCGTGGGGCCTGACCCGCCCCGCTCGAACCGGTGACCGCGAAGATCGTCGGGGCTGCGGCGAGAGGGAGCTCGGCAATGCCGTGCAACGCCAACTGTGCCGCCGTCGCGAAGCAACCCGGCGCAGCAATCGCCTGTGCACCGCGAAGGCCCTCGGCCACGATGTCGGCCAGGCCGTAGCGGAAGCGATGGACCAGTTCGGGCGCCGGGTGGCGACCGTAGTGCTTCTCATGGAGCCGGCCATCCTGAATCCGGAAGTCGGCGGCGAGGTCGACGATCATCCCCGCCCCGGCATCGACGACATCCCCCATGACCCGACTCGACTCGCCGTGTTCGAGGGCCAGGAACACGACATCCCTGCCCCGGGCGGCATCCCCGGGCGACAGCCCCGCAAAGCGCGACTCATCCAGCCAGGCCAGTGAGGGATGCACCTCACCGATGGCCTTGCCGGCTTGGGAGCGCGAGGTGGCGAGCACCTCGGTGATGTCGGGGTGCTGGGAGAGGAGCCGGAGAAGTTCACCGCCGACGTACCCCGCCCCACCGAGCACGGCGACCTTCACGTCGACCGCCCCCGCCCGGCCCGCCAGGCGTCGAGCCCCTTGAGGACCTCCGCGACCAACCCGGCCGCATCACGACGCGCGTTGCGGGCCGGCAGCCCCAGGGTCGCGGTGATGTAGTCACTGCCGACAGCATTGTCGGTGGCGGGACCGGTGATGGCGGTGATCGGGAGGTGGTACTCGTGCTCCATCAGCTCCTTGGCGCCCCAGCACGCCACCGGGTCGGGAGCGGCCATCACCCACGCCACCGCCAGGTCGGTCAGGTCCTTGGCGCGAAGGATGTCCTGAACGCCGTATTCGCCGAGGATGCCGTCCCCGAGCTCGGCCACGATGATCTCGGGCCGCGCGCCCAGCGGTTCGGTCATCCTGTTGATGAGTCCGCGGGCGACCGGGACGGTCATCCCGGCCCGCGTGCTGGCCGCACCGGCATCGTTGAAGGTGAGCGCCGCCACGGCCCCGGCATCCATCATCGCCATGGTGTCTCGCATCAAGGACACGCCGGTGAGCTTGAGGGCACCGACGCGCATCCCCGCCCGAGACAGACCCCGCACCAACTCGGTGGCCGCCACCGTCTTGCCGGCATGCATGCAGGTCCCGGCCACGAACACCACCGGCACTTCCGTTGTCAGGGCCTCCGCCACCGGCACGGCGTGATCTCGAATGTGCGCAGGTCGGCCGACCCGGTCGCCAAGCTCCGGGAACGACAGCACGGCACCGAGCACCTCCGCCTTGAACGGGGGGCCGATCTCCGGGTTGACCGACGTGCAGCGGCCGAGGATGCCGCCGAGGTTGAGAACCTCGATCGTATCACCCACCGCGATGGTGGACGGCACCTCGCCGGCATACCCCCGCAGAGCGCGCCGGTTGCCTAGGGTACCGGCCATCACGTCGCCGGCCCTCAACTGCACCAAGCGCCCACCGAGGTCTTCCATCGAATTGTAGGTCGCCTTCTCCTCGAGAATCCGAACCGCCAGGACGTATCCCTCGCCGGCAACGATCTCATCGCCGATGATGATGTCATTGGAGAGGTTCGCGTTCCGGGTCGAGGAGGCGATGCGATCGAGTCGAATGCGGGTGGTGACAACCATCGCTCAGCCCTCGCTCTCGCTGCCGCGCACCGCGGCCCGCATGGCCAGCAGATCCGAGATGGCGCCGACCCGGGCAAAGTCCCGTGCCTCCTCGCCGGTCCAGAGCAGGTGCTCCTCGCCGTAGGTGGCAATCGCCTTGTCCATCATCGAGAACGGCGAGCGGGCGCCGGTGACCATGAATCGTCCCGGGGAGAGTCGCACCCGGGTCTCACCGGTGACGCGTTGCTGTGAGGAAGTGACCATCGCCTCGATGTCGCGCAGGGCCGGGTCGAAGTAGTGCCCCTCGTGCAGTCGGTCACCGTAGAACTTTCCAAGCTGGTCCTTCCAGAACGCCTGCCACTTGGTGAGCACCAGCTTTTCGAGCTCGCGGTGTGCCGCGATCAGGATCAGGGCGCTCCCCGCCTCGAACCCAATCCGCCCCTTGATGCCAAGCGCAGTCTCTCCCACGTGGATCCCATGGCCGAGGCCGAACTGCGCCGCCCGTGCCGAGAGCGCCTCGACGAGGTCGTGGCCCGCCAACGGGACCCCGTCCAACGAGACGGGGAGGCCGTGCTGCCAGCCGATCACCACGTCGGTGGCAGCCGGTGCGTCACCGGGAGCGTCGCGGAGCTCTGCTGGCGGTTCGGCCCAACTGTCGTGCGTCCAGCCCCCGCCCCACGTGGTGCCCCACAGCCCGCGATTGATGGAGTAGGCCCCCGACTTGGGGGGCACCGGCAGGTTGCGCGCCTCGAGGTACGCGATGGTCGCCTCCCGGCTGAGCGACTCCTCACGGATCGGGGTGATGATCTCAAGATCGGGAGCCAGCACCCGCAGCGCGATGTCGAAGCGGATCTGGTCGTTGCCAGCCCCGGTCGACCCATGGGCCACCGCCGTCGCCCCGATGGCGTTGGCGGTTTCGATCACCGAGATCGCCTGCTGCGTCCGTTCGGCAGCGACCGAGAGGGGATAGACCTCGCCGCGCAGGACGTTGGCTTGGATCAGGACGGCAACAAAGCGATCGAAGACCTGCTGACGGGCATCGATCTCGTGGTGCTGTTCGGCACCGACAGCAATCGCCTGGGCGCGTACCGCGGCGCGGTCCTCGGGCGAGGAGCCACCGGTGTTGACGAAGACGGTGTGGACCCGAAAGCCCCGCTCGATGAGTCGGGGCACACAATAGGAGGTGTCGAGACCGCCCGAGAAGGCGAGGGCAACTGTTTTGTGCATAATGCATAAATATGCACAAATGCGGAATCCCGCAAGACTACTCCTTGAGGACAGCCAGGAAGGCGGTCTCGGTCACCGACTGCCCCTCGCGGCTCACCGTGATCCGGACCCGGTAGCCCCCCTCCTTCAACTGCTGCAGCCCGATGGTGCGCTGGACCTCAGCCCATGGTGCCGCTGCCCGGTCCGTCGAGGTCACCGCCAGGGCAGCGGCCTCGGCGACCTTCTGCGCCTCGAAGAACTCGATCCTGGTCTGGTATTGAGCACCGGGCTCGAGCCCGGCCAGCTGGTAGTAGAGCTCCGCCTCTCCGCCCTTGGGGTAGGCATTGAGGGGGTTGAGCGGCACCGCCTGGCTCCCCGATGACCATGTCACCCCGCTGCCGGTCCGCCCGAGCACCAGCGAGGAGATGGAGAATCGCCCCGCGATTGGCGTGGCGACCGCCGAGAGTCGCGAGAGTCCCCCGATCCCCGCTCCCTGTTCGACCACCACCGTCGCGGCGTAGGTGCCGGCCGGCACCGGCAATTCGACCGTCGCGGTGAGGTACTGACCCTTGGCGAGCGGATCGCGCACCGCGAACTGCCGAATGGTGTCGAGGTCGAACCGCTGTGGCCGACCCGTGATTGTCGCCATCACCGCAAATCGCACCGGGTACACGGTGCGACCACCGGCTGCCGGGGGCATGGTGCCGTGCAGTCTCTCGCCGGGGAGCGCCACCGCCACAACGAGCCTTGGCGCACCACCGCCCGAGCGGTCGAGCCCGTAGATCTGCACCACCGGCCGGAGCGGTTCCTCGAAGGTGGGCCGGTAGTCGTCGGTGGAGACGCCCCGGATGATCTGCTGGCG
>JAHEFN010000104.1:0-5751 GCA_024640185.1 Gemmatimonadota bacterium
TGCTCTTCGTCCACGGCAGCGGGAGCAGTCGGCTCAGCCCGCGCAACCAGCTCGTGGCCCATCGCCTGGTGGGGGCCGGGTTCGCGACCCTGCAGTTCGACCTCCTCACCCGGAACGAGGCAGCCGATCGCCACAACGTCTTCGACATCCCCCTGCTCACCGACCGGCTGCTGGAGGCGCTGCGGTGGGCGGAGGATCAGGTCGAGTTGGCCGGCCTTCCGGTGGGCCTCTTCGGGGCGAGTACCGGTGCCGCGGCCGCGCTGATCGCGGCCGCCAAGGCGGCGGATCGCGTGCAGGCGGTGGTCTCCCGTGGGGGGCGCCCCGACCTTGCCGGGGTGTACCTGCCAATGGTGATCGCGCCGACGCTGCTCCTCGTGGGGGGCAACGACCCGGAGGTGCTCAAGTTCAACCGGGAGTCCTTCGCGCACCTGTTCTGCCCGCGGGAACTCGTGGTGGTGCCGCGGGCGACGCACCTGTTCGCCGAACCGGGGGCCCTCGAGGAGGTCGCGGAGCTCGCGGCGGGCTGGTTCCGGCGACACCTGATCACGACCTGATGCCTCGCGATTGACCATCTCCCCGGCAACCTATAGAGTTTGGGCCACACCCTCTTCGTGCACTGGCGGCACCCCACGCCGCGCTCAACCGGGTAGGCCCATGACCTCCTTCTCCGTCGACAACCTCCGCACCCTGGCGCTGGTGGGCCAGGCGGGCAGCGGCAAGACAACCCTCACCGAGGCGCTGCTGGCGGCCGCCGGTGCCATCCCCGCCGCCGGCTCGGTCGAAGCCGGGTCGACGGTCTCCGACTACCTCCCACTCGAGAAGTCGCTGGGGCACTCACTCCAGCTCGCGACCTCGAGCTTCGAGAGCCAGGGTGCGCGGATTCACCTGCTCGACACGCCGGGCTACGCGGACTTCCTCGGCCATGCCCTGCCGGCGCTCACCGCCGTGGAGACGGTGCTGGTGGTGATCAATGCCCACCACGGCATCGAGCCGATGACGTTGCGGATGATGGACCGGGCCCGGGGGCTCGGACTCGACCGGGTGCTGGTCATCAACCAGATCGACGCCCCGGACGCCGACCTGCCCGGGTTGCTGGCCCGCCTCCGCGAGGTGTTCGGCAAGGAGTGCCTGCCGATCAACCTGCCGGCCGGTGGTGCCACCCGGGTCTCGGACTGCTTCTTTTCCCCCAGCGGCGAGTCGGACTTCTCGTCGGTCGAGGTGGCGCACCGCGAGCTGGTCGACCAGGTCGTCGAGGTGGATGAGAAGCTGATGGCCCGCTACCTCGAGCAGGGGGAGGTCTCCGCAGAGGCGCTGCACGACCCCCTCGAGCGGGCGATGCGCGAGGGCCACCTCATTCCGGTGGTATTCACCTCGGGGCGGACCGGGGCGGGGGTCGCCGAGTTGCTCAACGTGATCGTGCGGCTGCTCCCGAACCCGACCGAGGGGAACCCACCCCGATACATCAGCACGGCGCTCGAGGAGACCACCGAGGTGCGGCCGGTGCCGGACCCCAAGCGGCATGTCATCGCCGAAGTGTTCAAGGTCGAGACCGACCGGTTCCTGGGCAGGATCGCGACGCTGCGGGTGCACCAGGGCCGGATCACGCCCAACATGCAGCTCTATGCCGGGGATGCCAAGAAGCCCTTCAAGGTGGGCCACCTCTGGCTCTCGCGCGGCAAGGAACAGGTCGCTCTCGAGGAGGCGCTGCCGGGGGACATCTGCGCCATCTCGCGGATCGACGAGCTCGAGTACGGCCAGGTGCTGCACGACGCCGCCGACGACGCCCACATCCACGCCCCGCCGCTGGAGTTCCCGGCCTCGGTGTTCGGGCTCACCCTGCTGCCCAAGACCCGCGGCGATGCGCAGAAGCTGGCCGACGTGCTGCACCGGTTCCTCGCCGAGGACCCCTGCCTCCGCCTCGAGCGCAACGCCCAGGACCACGAGACGGTGATCCGTGGCCTCGGGGAGTTGCACCTTCGCATCCTGCTCGACCGGATCGCCGAGGAGTACAAGCTCGACCTCGACACCAGGCCCCCCAGCATCCCCTTTCGGGAGACGATCGCCGCGCGGGCCGAGGGTCACTGCCGGCACAAGAAGCAGACCGGTGGCGCGGGGCAGTTCGGCGAGGTCTACCTGCGGGTCGAACCCCTCGCACGCGGCGCCGGGTTTGCCTTCGACTCCGAGGTGAAGGGCGGGGCGATTCCCTCCGTCTACATCCCCTCGGTCGAGAAGGGGGTGCGGTCGGTGCTCGAGTCGGGGTTCCTGGCCGGGTATCCGATGCAGGATCTCCGGGTCATCGTGCACGACGGCAAGACGCACCCCGTCGACTCCAAGGAGGTCGCCTTCATCGCCGCCGGGCGGAAGGCCTTCCTCGATGCCCTGGCCCAGGCCCGGGCCCTGGTCCTCGAGCCGGTGATGTTCATCGAGGTCACCGTCTCCACCTCGCAGATCGGCGACATCACCGCCGAGCTGAGCGGCCGTCGCGGGCAGATCCGGGGCACCGACATGCTCCGCCTCGGCCGGGGCCGGGTCTCGGCGCAGGTGCCGCTCTCGGAGATGGAGGGATTCCCGGCGCGGCTCAAGTCGCTGACGGCGGGTGAGGGGTCGTACACCCTCGACTTCAGTCACTACGAGCCGGCGCCCTCCACCCTGCAGCATCGCCTGGTCTCGGCGCACAAGCCGCAGGCCGAGGAGGCGTAGCGGGGCTGGATTGGTGCGCTCAGCGGTCCCGGTCCCCCGGGGCCACGTACTCCAACGTGAGTCCGGGGATGGTGCCGAGCGCCGCGCCGACATCCGGTGATGCCGCCGACTCGCCGAGGTGGAGTCGGAGGAACCCGAGGACCGCCGCGGCGACCGTGGCATGGCCCTGCCGCGGGTCGACCTCGGTCGGGTAGTGTTCGGGATCGACGAGGGGCATGTCGGAGAAGGTGAAGTGACTCGCCCCGGCGACCGTGCCGACCCATGCCCCCTGTGCATTGCCGCGGAGGAAGGTCCGGAGTCCCTCCACCCGCGCCTCGCCCCAACTCGCCCGTCGCAGGGTCAGCCAGGGGACGTCGAGTTCGGCGCCGCTGTCGGGGCCGATCACATCCATGGCGACACAGGCATCGATGCCCGCGAGCAGCTGGCAGCCCCGGGCGACGGTGAGCACGCCGCGGGAGTGTCCCATCAGCGCCATGCGGCCGAGGTCGAACCGCCCGGCGAACCGACCGGAGGCATTGAGGACGCCGAGGTGGGCCAGCACCAGTCGCACGTCGTCGACGAGGATCAGGGCGAGCCGGTCCTCGGCCGCCATCGCGGCCGCGGCGTCGTCAACATTGAGGCCCCAGTCGATCGACTTGATGAAGCCCCCCGCCGGAAAGACGTCCCATCCGACGTAGGCATGGCTCACCGACACGGCGAGGTAGCCGTGGCTGGCGACCTCCTCCATGAGCGCCGTGTGATACCGGCGGGACATGTTGCCGCCGGGGCTCATGACCACCACCGGGAATCCCCGACCCCCAGAGGCCCGGGCGACCTCCGGTGCCACGACGCTGTGTCCTCGCACCGCCGCGAGGACCGCGAGGTCCTCGGCGATCCGCCGGGGCAGCGTGTCGGTATGGGTGCGCAACGCCCCCCGCATCGGCGCGAGCTCGGGAAAGTACCTGGCCGGTGGGGAGGCGTCGGTTGGCGTGGCGGGGTACCAGAGTTGGATGATCACCTGGCGGAGGTCGTCGGGATCAGCCGAGGCATCCTCCGTTCGCCGATGATCCACCAGGTGGTAGGCGACCGTGCCGACCGCGTGGGGGCCGGTGGGGGTCGGGAGGGCCCGCGGGACCATCGGTTCCGGGATCAGGTTGAGGAATTCCGGCGCCGCCTGATTGTCCTGGGCGCCGAGCGCGGCGGCGGTGAGGACGACGGCGGCGAATGACAGACGGAGGTGGGACACCAGGCATTGATGCGTCACGGCAGCTCCAGAGACGGACAGCGAGCAGGGGAGGGGAGACTGCCTGCTGGGACACCCTCGGGGGTCGAATGGTTGCAAGCCGCCCCGCTCGGCAGGATCCGAATCCGCCAGTATCTTTGTCACGTTCCCACCCATTCCCCCTCGTCCCGGAGGCCCGGATGCGGAGTAGCGTCCTGTTCGTGACCCTGTCGTCGGCCATGATCGCGGTTGGCTGCGCCCCGCCCCCGGACCCCCTTCCCGGTGCCCCCCTCGACCGTCATGCCTACGTGTGGGTCATGGCCGGCGACGCTGGCGGTTCGGATGGCTTGCTGGTGCTCGACGTCGACTCGGCCTCGGCGAACTTCGGTGCGGTGATCGCGGAGCGGCTGCTCGACACCACCGGCACCATGCCGCATCACATCGAGCGGCATGTGCACGACGGGGTGCTGTTCGCCAATGCATGGCGGGCCAACCGCACGTGGATCTTCGACCTCCGGGATCCGCAGGCGCCGGAGGTCCGCGCATCGTTCGCCGGCGCCGATGGGGTGGCGGGATGGACCCACGACATGACCCGCCTCCCCAACGGCCGGATGCTGGTGGCCTTCAACGCCGGCCCCGGGGACTACGTGGGACCGGGAGGGCTGGCTGAGGTGGATGATGATGGCACCCTCCTGCAGGTGGCGAGTGCCCTGATGCCCGGGGTGGAGGACACCGCCGGCACCCCCTACGTGATCAAGACGGTGGCGGGGCGCGACCGGGCCGTGGTCGGGCTCACCGAGATGGGGATGCCCGAGACGACGTCCTTCCACGACGTCAACCTGCTGCAGTTCTGGCGGACCGATTCGCTGGCGCCGATCGCGGTGATCCCGCTGCCGCCCGATGGCGAGACCCGGGGACATCTCTGGTCCTCCAGCATCGAGACCACCGCCAGTGGGGAGATGTTCACCAACACCTTTTCGTGTGGGCTCTACCGGATCGGCGGACTCGACGGCGATGCGCCGGTGGCCACGCGGGTGTTCACCTTCCCGGGTGGCGGGCCGGGGCTCGAGTGCGGCGTGGGGGTGACCGCTGGCAACTACTGGATCCAGGCGGTCGCCGCCGCACCCGGGCTGATGGTGGTCGACCTCACGGACCCCGCCGTGGGGAGGGAGGTCGCGCGACTGGTGATGGACAGCACCGCCTTTCCCGGCGTGCACTGGGTGTCGGTGGACGGCTCCGGCACCAGGGTGGCGATCACCGGTGGGGGGGCATGGCTGGCGATGGCGACGTTCGACCCGGCGACCGGAGCGATCGCCTTCGATGCGCAGTTCGGCAGCCGCGCCGACGGGGCACCGGGGCGGATCGTGCGCGACATGGCAGGTCGCGAGGTGCACCCGCACGGGGTGGCCTGGGGTCCCTAGGGAGGGTGCACCCGACGGCGACCGTCAGCGCGTGAAGGTCAGCCGATACTCCACACCCGGCTCCACGGTGAGTGCGAAGCGGTCATGGTCGAGCATGTCGAGGCGGACCGGTCGCCCTGCCCCGGTGCCCCTCGGCGTGCCTCGTGCCTTCAGGACGACGCGCCCCCCGGTGCTCGACTCGATCCTCGCCGCCGTCACCCTCCCCCCTGCCCACGTCAGGCCGACCGTGACCCCGCCGCGCGCCCGCACCCCGGTGACCTGGCCGGCATCCCATTCCGCCGGCAGTGCCGGGAGCAGGTGGATGAACCCCTGATGTGACTGCACCAGCATCTCGGCCATTGATGCGGTCACGCCGAAGTTGCCGTCGACCTGCAGGGCCCGGCCACAGAGTGAGAAGAGGTTGGGCAGGGACGAGGTGGTGAGCAGGGC
>JAHEFN010000104.1:5769-7698 GCA_024640185.1 Gemmatimonadota bacterium
GTCGCCACAACCGCCGGTTCCCCGACGCGCCAATGTCACCGCCGCCGCCGCCGCCAACTCCGGGGTGGCCTCCGGTGTGATCTCCCGACCCGGATACAGTCCCCACAGTGGGGAGAGATGCCGGTGATTGGGTTCGATCTCGTCCCAATCGTCCAGCCATTCCTGCAGCTGTCCGTGCCTGCCGATCTGGTGCGGGGCCAGCCGAGGGGTCGCGGCACCCACCTCGGCACGCAGGGCGGGATCCACCCCGAGGTGGGTTGCCGCCTCCTGGTAGCTGGCGAAGAGTTCACGGATCACCTGCATGTCCATGGTCGGGCCGGCCGTCATCGTGCGGGCGGTGAGCCGAAGGCCGCTCACCTCGTCGAAGAACGGGCCGTTGCCGGGCCAGGCCGGGAAGTTCTCCGGCGAGTTCGACGGCGCCGTCACCAGCCAGCCGTGGGTCGGCTCGCTGACCAGGATGTCGAGGATGAACCGGGTCTGGTCCCGGAGCAACGGGTAGATCCTGCGCAGGTCGGCGTCGTCGCCCGAGAACCGGTAGCGCTCATACAGGTTGCTCATCAGCCATGCGCCGCCGATCGGCCATGCCCCCCACGATGGGCCATCCATCGGCGTGGTCGATCGCCAGAGGTCGGTGTTCTGGTGCAGCACCCATCCCCGCGCGCCCCAATGCTCCCGCGCCGTCACTGTCCCCACTTCGGCCACTTCCGTGACCAGCTTCTCGAGGGGGCCGACCAGTTCGGCCAGGTTGCCCGTCTCGGCCGGCCAGTAGTTCATCGGCAGGTTGATGTTGACGGTGTACTTCGAGTCCCACCACGGATTGGACATGTCATTCCAGATGCCCTGGAGGTTCGCCGGCTCGGTCCCGGGCCGTGAACTGGCGATCAGGAGATATCGTCCGAACTGGTACTCCAGGGCGGCGAGGCCGGGGTCGGGCTGGGAGGCGTACCGCGCGATCCGGAGGTCGGTGGGGAGGGTGTCGGCCTCGGGCAGGCGATCCCCCAGCCGGAGCGACACCCGCCGGAACCAGCCACGGTGTTCCTCTTCGTGCGCCTCCAGGAGCTGGGAATAGGGCTTCGAGGCGGCCGGATCCAGTACCGCCGAGACCCGCGCCGCCGGGTCGCCGCTCACGTCGCGGTAGTTCACGACGTTGGTGGCCGCAGCCAGGAACAGCGTCACGGTGTCCGCGCCGGTGACCGTCAGGCTCCGCCGGTCGGTACGGACGGTACCGCCATCGGCCCTGACCCTGAGGTCGGCCTGATACCGCACCCTGCCTTCGATCCCCAGGTAGTCCGTGCTCTTGCCGGTGAGCCGGAGACGGTCGGGTGACACACCGTCCATCCGGAAGTAGTCGGTGCCATAGTTGGAGTGATCGGGGTTGCGCACGCCTTCGAGTTCGGCGGTGAAGGAGATCGCTCCGGGTCGGTCGGCGGTGAGTCGCACCACGATCACCTGGTCGACCGCGCTCGAGAAGACCTCACGGACGAACTGGGTGCCATCCACGGTGTACCTGACGCGCGCCACGGCGGCATCGAGGTCCAGGTCGCGCCGGTAGTCGGTCGGGTGCCCGTGCCCCGGAAACGCCAGCCGGAGGTTCCCCAGCGGCTGGTACTTCATCTGCTCAAATGGGCGGCCCATCATGCTGCGGCCAAAGAGGTCGTGGGCCGCAGCGATGTCGCCGGAGAACAGCAGGCGACGAATCTCGGGGAGTGCCCGAGAGGCCCCGGGGACCACGGGATCGTACGGTCCGCCCGACCAGAGGGTCTCCTCGTTGAGCTGGATGGTCTCCTGGCCGGTTCCCCCGAAGACCATGGCACCGAGTCGGCCGTTCCCGACGGGGAGCGCTTCATTCCATGCCGTTGCCGGTTGGCGATACCAGAGGCGGAGATCGGGCACGACAGGCCGGGGTGGGGCGACCTGCAGCAGGGCGAG
>JAHEFN010000384.1 GCA_024640185.1 Gemmatimonadota bacterium
TGCCGAGCCGAGGTGGCTCCCTGCTGATCGGACCACCTGAGTTGGCGCAGGATGGCATCGTCGTGCCGGCGGCCGAACCGTTGGTGCCCCAGGAGGGACTCTTCGCCCTCGAGGACCGGATTCGGACCGCGGGCTATCACTCGGTGATGGCCGTGCCGATTCGCTCCGAGGTGCAGGATGTCGGCATTCTCGTGGTCGGACGATTCGCCGGCGAGGACTACCGTCTCGAGGAACAACGCGCACTGCACCGCGTCGCCGGTCAGCTGTCGGCCTCGTTCCGCCGGCTCGCGGCCCAGCCGTGGATCACCCCGGCGATCCCGTCCGAGGATCGGGCCACCAGGGTTGCCGGCATCGCCGAGGCGCTGCTCGACGCCGTCGACCGCGCCAGGCGCGGTTGCGACTTGGTGCAGCTCGCGTCCGATGCCATCGGGGCCCTGCTGCCACACGATCGCTTCGAACTGGTGGCGGTCGCCCCGGCCCCCGACTGTTGGGCGCTGCTCGGTCGGGACGGACTGCCGGCCGAGACCGTCCAACTCGACGCCACCGACCTCGACCAGATCGATGGCATCGTCCATCACCTCGGTGCCCGCGAAGCGGGTTCGATTGACGACCTGCACGCCCTGGGACTGCACTGGCCAGGACCGCATGACCAGCGAACCGCCCTCCGGCAGCGCTCCGTGGCCGCCGCACGGCTCGAGGTGGGTGGAGAATTGGTGGGCTGGCTCTGGATCGGCCACGATCAAGTGGGGTGGTTCACCGAGGAGGATGCGTCAGTGGTCCGTCTCACCGCCAGGATCCTCGCGTCGCGAGTCGCCACCTGGGCCGCCCGCAACGAACTCGCCGGGGCGTGGGGCTGAGATCAGGCCGCGGCTTGGTCGTGCTTGGTGCGACCGTCGGTTGGTGGACCCTCGATGGGCAGGATGAACCAGAAGGTGCTGCCGCGGCCCTCGATCGACTCCACCCCGATCTGCCCACCATGCATCTCCACAAACCGCTTGCAGAGGGCCAACCCGAGGCCCGATCCCTGCGCCGCTCGTGACGCCGAGGTGTCGACCTGGGAGAACTCCTGGAACAACTTGGCCATGTCCTCCGGGGCGATCCCGATGCCGGTATCGGAGACCGAGACCCAGACCACATCGCGCGTGACGAGCGGGACACTCTCCTCGGCCCGGGTGATCACCGCACTCGGCATCGGTGCGACCGTCTTGACGGCGGAGAGGGTGATCAGTCCCCCTTCGGGCGTGAACTTCGAGGCGTTCGACAGCAGGTTGAACAACACCTGACGCACCCGCGTGGAATCGGCGATCACGGTGATGGCATCGTTGGCCGCCACGTCGATCATGCACTCCTGCTGCTTCTCCGTCCGCAGCGACGAGGTGTCGGCCACCGCGGCCGTGATCGCCCCACGCACGTCGCAGTCTTCGAGCGAGAGGACCATCCGGCCGGCCTCGATCTTCGAAAGGTCGAGCACCGAGTTGATCAGTCCGAGCAGGTGCCGGCCGTTGCGAAGGATCGCCTCGAGGAACTCCTTCTGTTGTTCCTCGAGCGCGCCGAGACCCTCGCTCAGCAGCAGGTCGGAGAAGCCGATGATCGCGTTGAGCGGGGTACGCAGCTCGTGCGACATGTTGGCGAGGAACTCACTCTTGAGCTGGGTCGCCCGGGACAACTCGCGGTTCTTGCCGGCCAGCATCCGTTCGTTCCGCTGCAACTCATCCACCACCGTGGTCCGGTCGAGGCCCAACACGACCTGGTCGCCGAGGGCCTGGAGCAGTTGCAGGTCATGGGTGTCGAACGGCTCACCGTCGCGGCGGTTGAACGCCGCGATGTTGCCGACGACCAACCCGGCCGATCGCAACGGCACCATCGCCGCGTTGGTGATGCGCCCGGAGAGCTGCTCGAGGGGATGGTTGCGGGGGTCCTTCTCCATGTCCGGGACGAGCAGTGGTTCGTCCTCGGTGATCGACCAGCCGGCCAGCGAGTTCTCGATGGGGACCAACTGGCCGACGGCCGGCAGCAGGGGCCCCGAGCCGGCGACCACCTTCGCGAAGCGCCCCTCCTCCACCACCAGCATGATCGAGCCACCTTCGGCCTGCAGCAACTCGGCAGCCGCCGAGGCGACCTGACGGTTCAGGGTCGGGAGGTCATGCCCCCCCAGCAGGGTGGCCGCCAGCTCGCGGAGTCGTTCGAGTTCCTCGGTGCGGCGCGATTGCGCGGCGAGGGCGCGGGAGAGGGACTGGCTGTGCCGCAACGCGCTCGC
>JAHEFN010000385.1 GCA_024640185.1 Gemmatimonadota bacterium
TTCATCGGGGCGAACCTCGCCCTCGGGCTCTTCCTCTCCACCGTGGCGCGTACCCAGGCGCAGGCGATGCAGATGGGGTTCCTCTTCCTGCTCCCGAACTTGTTGCTCTCCGGCTTCATGTTCCCACGCGAGGCGATGCCCGAGGTGGCCCAATGGCTCGGCCTCCTGCTGCCACTCACCTACTTCCTGCAGGTACTCCGTGGCATCCTGCTCAAGGGCGTGGGACTCGAGGCACTGTGGGTCCAGGTGGTGATGCTTGCCGGCTTCGCGGTGCTCTTCGTGGCGATGTCGGTGCGGCGCTTCCACAAGACGGTGGAGTAGAAACGACATGCGGCCAGCACCATATGATGCTGACCGCTTGCGCCGCGACTTAGATGGAACTTCGCCACCCTCAGGGTAGCCGCGCGGCCCACCAAGTCGTCAGGAAATCACCGCGCTGTCTGTAGAGTGTGGCCTGGTACCGAACCCGTCAACTCCCCGGGGGCTCGATACTGAGGTCATCGCCCTCGGTCACCACTCGCCAGCCGGGGGTCACCGTCAGCCGCCAGCGCGAGACGCCATCCCCCGGCAGGCCGACGCGGACCTGCTGGAAGTCGCTCCGGACGAGGACCCCACCCGACTCGACCTCGAGGCTGCCCCATGGGCCTGAAAACGTGCCGCCGGGGTAGACGTTGCCCTCGCCAGCCAGCGGGGTCACGCTGTTGGGGTCGAAGGTGAAGCGGAGGGCGCCCGGTGGGGTCTTGAGGACGGAACCCTCGACCAGCCGAGCGGTGAAGTCGGCGCGGAGCTGCACCAGCGAATCGGCCCGAACCCTCTCCATTGCGGCGATCTCGGCGCCGCCATAGCGGTCCGCGCGTGCCTCAGCCGTGGCCGGACGTGCGGCGCAGCGGAGCACCTTGGCGAGCAGGGCCGCCGGTCCGAGGCCTTCACGCAGGGCGGTCCGCCAGGTCGGGTCGGCCCGGTCGAGCAGGGCGCCGTAGCCCGCGCCGGTCGCGTAGGCGAACGACCGGACGTAGGAGGCCGTCGATTCGGCACGTCCGAGATACTCCACCACGCGCTCCTCGCCACCGGGGTACGCCAGACCGGCCAGCCGCTGGCCGGTCGATTCGGCGAGTCCCTCGTGGCGCTCAAGGGCCGGCTCCGCCATGGCCGCCTCGGGGAACGCGCGATGCCGGGCGGCCCTGAACGCGAGCGCGTCACGGGCATGGCCACAGCTCGCCTCACCACCGGTTGCGATCGCCCGGGCCAGGGCTCGGTACTCCAGCCGGAGCCAGCGACGGGCGGCTTCCTCGTCGAGATGCCCGGCACCGGGGTCCTGCGGTGGCAGGCCGAGTGCACGCTGTATCCGGTGGAACTGCTCGTGGGCAAGGAGGGTGGCGGCGATCGCGTCCTCGTCGGGGAGCGGCATGACGACCATCGAGTAGCGGGTACCGCCCACCCGGATCGCCGTGTTGGCAGGGAATTGCCGGTCCTCCAGTTCGCCCACCCACCAGCGTCCCAATGGCGTGAACAACCCCGCGCTGTCGGCGACCGAGGCGATGACCGCCTTCGATCCCCAGTGGCCGAGCAACAACGGACCACAGATCGACCGACCCCAGGTGGTGTCGGCATCGGCGGCGCAGACCCGTTCGAGTATCGCGACGGCCCGAGAGATCTGGGCGGTGTCGGGGGTCTGTGCGGCCAGCGGGGCGCCGAGCAGGGCGAACGAGAGGGTCCAGCGCATCACGACTCCGGTTGGCGGTATCATCAAGGATGCCTCCCCCTGCACGGCCGTCGCGTCGACGCGATGCCGAGAAGATGGTTGCCGATCAAACACGGCTGGGCGGTCCATCGGCCCCCAGCAGGGATCCATGGCGGTCGGCACGCCGGGTCCTTGCCAAGCGCGACCCCCGGCTGGCGCTGCTGACCCGGCTGGCCCATCCCGTCGATCGGGTGATTCCCGATCCCCGGCCGATCAACCACCTGGCCGTCAGGACCATCGTCTCACAGCTGCTCTCGACCGCCGCCGCGAAGACCATCAATGAGCGGCTGCTCGAGGCTCACGGAACGATAGACGGGGTGATCGCGTGGGCGATGGCGGCCGGCGAGGACGACCCGCCAGCCCATGGCCTCTCGCGGGCGAAGCGGAAGGCAATCGGTGTCTGGGGTCGTTTCGTGGCCGAGGAGGGCGATCCCCGGGAGCAGTGGGCCGGCCTCCCGGCCGCCGAACTGCTGGCGCAGATCACCGCGCTCCGTGGTTTCGGCCCGTGGAGTG
>JAHEFN010000105.1 GCA_024640185.1 Gemmatimonadota bacterium
GTTGCCACTGGCGATGTAGGTCGAGACATCCGAAAAGCCCAGCTCCTCGAACAGTGCCCGCAAGCGATCCATGGTCACCCGCCGACCGCCGACATTGATCGCCCGCAGGAAGGCCACCTGGGCCGGCACGGCCGCTACGCTCCGGGCATCAGGTTGAGGAGGGGGGACCTCAGTCGACCGGCCTTTGCATCGTGCCGGCCTTGAGACGCTCGAAGCGGGGGTTGCCCTCGAGCGGCTTGAAGAATGGGTCGACGGTCAGGTACCCGGGGGTGATGTGGTACGGCATCCCCATCACTTCCTCGATTGCGTCGAGTGCCTTCGCCTGGTCGCCGGCTTCCAGGTAGACCCGAGCCCGCTGGAACCGTGAATACACCGCGTCGTTGCCACGTTCCGGGGCATCGGCAACGGCTCGCTCGACTTGGCGAATGGCTTCGTCATATTGGCCGACGTAGGCCAACATCACCGCATACAGTGCGCGCAACTGCGCATCGCCGGGGTTGGCTTCACTCTGCGCGCGCGAGGTGGCCAGTGAGGAGTCGGCATAAGCCCGGGCCCGAACCATGTCGCCTTGTTGATGGGCGGCGGTCGCCAGGGCCTGCCCCCACCACGCCCGGTCATCGTCGAATGAGGCCGGGGTCATCCGGAAGAGCAGGTCCAATTGCTCGGGGCCCATGACATAGGCGATCTCGTCGTATCCCGCGTAGTAGGTGACCAGGTCCGTGGCCGGCATCCGCTCGGCGAACTCCTCGAACGCATCCTTGGCACCGGCCAAGTCACCACGGACCAAGTGCGTCATCACGACGGTCTGCTGGATGCCGAGGCTGTTGGGTTCGAGTGCCCGCAGTTCTTCGGCCGCTTGACTGGCTTCCTCGAGCCGCCCGAGGGAAGTGAGCGTCGCGATCAGCACGTTGAGGACACCTTGACCCAGCGGGTCGAGTTTCCTGGCCCGGGCAAGCTTCTCGAGCGCGGAATCGAATCGCCCCTCCGCACGATCGTGGTTCGCGGAGGTGTTGAGTGCCCAAAGGTGGTTGGGGTCGAGCTGAAGCGCCCGCTCAACCTCGAGACGCGCCTTGTCGAGGTCCCGCTCCACGTCGGTGTAGTAGTTGGCGGCGACGATGCGCGCATTGGCTTGATCACCCCGCAGCTCCAACATCTTGTCGACCGCCTCCTTGGCACGCCGGCCGACAGCTGGATCTCGGGTGCCGTTGGCATATAGGGTCGATGAGGCGCTGGCCAACCAGCCCCACGCAAACGCAAAGTTCGAGTCGAGTGCCACGGCCTGCTCGAAGAAGGCCACGGCATCGCGCGCCGCGCCAGCTGACGGGCCAGAAGCAGCCTTGCCCTTCACCCAGAGATCATACGCCTCGGCGTTGTCGGTCGGCCGGTCGGCGAGGTCGTCGTTGTCATCGGCGGCCAGTGCCACACCGAGCTCCTTGGCGACCCGGGTGGCGATTCGGCCTTGCAGCCGGAGCATCCCTTCCCGATCGGCGTCGAAAGAGTCGCGCCAGGTCACCGCCCCGTCCTTGCCGCTCACCAGTTCGGTGACCACCCGAACCGAGCGCGCTCCGTCGGCGCCGGTCAGCCAGCGAACCTTCCCCATCAGCACCTGATCCGCCTTCAGCTCAGTGGCGATCTGGGGTACGGTCTTGGCTGTGCCCGCGTACTGATCGGCGCTCGCCGACGCGATGACGGTCAACTGCTTGAGCAGGGCCAGTCGGTCACGGACTTCATCGACGATACTCTCGGCGAAATAGGCGTCGTCTCCCTCACCCTGATTCTCGAAGGGCAGTACCGCGATCGTTCTCGGTGCATCGGCCGTGGGGCTGTCCTTGCTGAGCAGCTTGGTGCCGAGCGCTCCCACCGCCAGGACTGCCACACCCATCAGTGCCAACTGCCAGGTCTTGAAGCCGCCACCTGCGGCAGCGGTGACCGCCGTGGCGCCGCTCCGCGTCTGGTCCTCGGCGGCGAGGAGCGCCGCGGTCATCTCGCCGGCGGTGGCGTAGCGATCGGCCGGGGTCTTGGCCAGCGCCTTCATTACTGCGGTGTCGACTGCTGCTGGCAGCGCATCACGGGTACTGGTCAGCGCACGCGGCTTTTCGGTGATGCTCCGGGAGATGATCGCCTGCGCGGTGGGCCCCGTGAACGGTGGCTCGCCGGCGATCATCTCGTAGAGCACGCAGCCCAGGGCGTAGATGTCGCTCCGGCCGTCGAGGTCGGCAGAGCCACTTGCCTGCTCGGGGCTCATGTATTGCGGCGTACCGATCGCCAGGCCGGTCTGGGTGAGCGCCTTGCTGTCGCCCGACATCGCCCGGGCGATGCCGAAGTCGGCCACCAGCGCATGGCCGGCCGAAATCAGGATGTTGGCGGGCTTGATGTCGCGATGGACGAAGCCCCGCTCGTGGGCATAGGCCAGCGCCTCGGCCACCTCGCGAGCCAGCCGGAGCGCCTCACCAACCGGCAGCTGCTTCTCACGCGCCAGCCGGGCCGGGAGCGACTCGCCCTCGACCATCGGCATCACGTAGTAGAGCACCCCGTTGGCGGCGCCGGAGTCGTGAACCGGGAGGATGTGCGGGTGCGACAGTTTCGCGGCGATCTCGACCTCGCGAAGGAACCGCTCCGCACCCAGCGTCTCGGCCAGTTCGGGCCGCATCACCTTGACCGCCACCTTGCGTCGATGCTTGAGGTCCTCGGCCATGTAGACCGTGGCCATCCCGCCCTCGCCCAGCACCCCCTCGATCCGGTACTTGTCGGCCAGCGCCTCGCGAATCCGGGAGACCTCGATCGCCCCCGTCGGCATGGTGCGCGCCGGCACCCCCGGCTCGGTCGGCGTCGGGGTGCCGCAGTTGGGGCAGAAGTGGACGTCGGCGGCGAGTGGCTTGCTGCAGCTCGGGCAGGTACGGCTCATCAGTCGACCGCCCGCTGGACTGGAGCGGTGAGCAGTCGCTCAAACCGAGGGTTGCCCATCAATGGAGCATAGGTCGGATCAAGTCTCAGGTAGGCCGGCGTCAAGTAATACTGCCGAGAAAGTATGTCCTCGACCGCATCGATGGCCTTGTCGGTCTGCCCGCTGACCAAGAGGATCCGCAGTCGCTGCAACCGCGAATACGGCGCATCGGCGGCGTTGCCTTCCGGTGAATTCTCGACCGCGATGTCGACCTCTCGCAGCGCCTCGTCAATGCGCCCGACGTAGGCCAACATCACCGCGTAGAGGGCCCGAAGCTGGGGATCCTCTGGGTTGGCATCGCTCTGCTCCTTCGAGGTTGCCAGCGACGAATCGGCATAGGCACGTGCCTTTGGCTGATCGCCTTGTTGATAGGCGGCGATCGCCAGCGCCTGACCCCACCAGGCCCGGTCGTTGTCGAACGCCGCCGGGGTGAGCCGGAAGAGGAGATTCTGCTCCGCATCGTCGAGGATCCACGCCATCTCGTTGTAGCCGGCGAAGTAGGTCACCAGTTCGGTAGCCGGGATCCGTTGCAGGGCCTCACGAATCGCGGCCTTCGCGCCATCCAAGTCGCCGTCGGCGACATGGGCGACAGCAACCCACTCGACCGCATCGGTCTCGTTGGGGGCCAGGGCCACCAACTCCGCAGCGGCATTCTTGGCCTCGTCGACCCGGCCGAGGTAGACCAGCACCCGCACCAGCGTCGTCATCACCCGCACCGAGCGCGGGTCGAGCTCCCGGGCACGGGCCAACTTGCTGAACGCCGGGCCGTACTCCTCGGCGCCGAAATCGGCGAGTCCGGAGAGGGCCAGCACCTCGGCGTCGTCGGGGTCGATGGCCAGCGCCCGGTTGATCTCCCGACGCGCGAGGGCATCATCACGCTCGACCACCGAGTAGTAGCGGCTCGAGGCACGGTGGGCGAAGCTCTTGCCGGTGCCGAGCTCGAGGGCACGTTCGATCGCCTCACCGGCCCGGCGGCGAACGACCGGCTCCCGGGTGCCGTTGACGTAGACCGACGACCAGGCCGAGCCAAGCTCGGCCCATGCCTCGGCGAAGGTCGAGTCGAGCGCCACCGCCTGCTCGAGATAGTCGGCGGCGTTCCGCTGCGACTGGGCCGAGTTGTTGGTGATCGCCCGGGCCTTGAGGTAGAGCTCGTAGGCCACCGGATTGTCGGTGGGTCGGGCCGACATCTCCGCCTCGTCGGCCTGACCGAGCGCCGCACCGAGCGCCGCAGCTACCCGGGTGGCGATCCGGCCCTGCATCGCGAAGATGTCGGTGACGTCGGCGTCGAAGGTCTCCTGCCATGTGGTCGCACCGGTCTGACCGTCGACCAACTCGGCGATCACCTGAACCTGGCGGGGGCCGCCGGCGGCACCGGCCCAGCGCACCCTGCCCATCAGGACCTGGTCGACCCGCAGCTCCCTGGCGATCTCGGGACCGGTCTTGGTGGTCTCGCGATACTGATTGGCGCTCGCTGACGCAATCACCGTGAACTGGCCGAGCTTGGCGAGCTTGCCACGAACCTCATCGGCGATACCGTCGGCAAAGTAGGCGTCGTCGGCGGTACCCTGATTGAGGAAGGGCAGCACCGCCACGCTTTGACGACCGGCGCCCGCACCGGCGGCAGGAGAGCCACCGCCTGAGAATGCCCGGCTCCCGAAAATCCCGATGACCAACACGGCGGTGGCGGCCAGTGCCAGCTGCCACGGCTTGAAGCCGAGCCCCTTCCCGGCGGAGATCGGCGTGACACCGCTTCGCGTCTGGTTCTCGGCCTGTACCAGTGCCGTGACCATCGCACCGGCGGTGGCGTAGCGATCGGCCGGGGTCTTGGCCAGCGCCTTCATCACCGTGCTGTCGACCGCCGGCGAGAGTGCCTGCCGTGTGCTGCTCAGCGACCGCGGCGTCTCGGTGATGCTCCTGGCAATGACCGCCTGTGCGGTCGGGCCGGTGAACGGCGGCTCACCGGCGATCATCTCGTAGAGCACGCAGCCCAAGGCGTAGATGTCGCTTCGGCCATCCAGGTCGGCCGCGCCACTCGCCTGCTCGGGGCTCATGTACTGCGGGGTGCCGATCGCCAGACCAGTCTGGGTGAGCACCTTGCCGTCACCCTCCATCGCCCGGGCGATGCCGAAGTCGGCCACCAGCGCATGCCCGGCCGAGATCAGGATGTTGGCCGGCTTGATGTCGCGATGGACGAAGCCCCGCTCGTGGGCGTAGGCCATCGCCTCGGCCACCTCGCGCGCGAGGCGGAGCGCCTCTTCCACCGGCAGCTGCTTCTCGCGCGCCAGCCGGGCCGGCAAGGACTCGCCCTCGACCACCGGCATCACGTAGTAGAGCACCCCGTCGGCGGCACCCGAGTCGTAGACCGGCAGGATGTGCGGATGCGACAGCTTGGCCGCGATCTCGACCTCACGAAGGAACCGCTCTGCACCGAGGGTCTCAGCCAGCTCGGGGCGCATCACCTTGACCGCCACCTTGCGGCGGTGCTTGAGGTCCTCGGCCTGATAGACCGTGGCCATGCCACCCTCGCCCAGCACGTGCTCGACCTGATAGCGATCGGCGAGTGCGGAGCGGATCCGCGAGATCTCGATCGCTCCCGTCGGCATCGTGCGCGCCGGCACCCCCGGCTCGGTGGGAGTCGGAGTGCCGCAGTTGAGGCAGAAGTGCGCCTCAGGCGGCAGGGTCGTGCTGCATGTCGGGCACGAGCGAGCTTCAGTGGTCAAAGGGCGAGATCCGGAACAGATGGGTACGGGCAGGAACAGGTAAGAAACGCCGGAATTGACGATCCGGCAAGCGTTTAGGGGGGATTCGCCCTGCGGGGAAAAGGGTCAATCACCGCCTCGGACGAGGGCGCCCGACCTCAAGCCGGTCAGGGAGGCCACTGCGGCCTAGCGGCCGGCTGAGAAGAGGTCGGTCTGTGGGGGATGGAGGGGCAGTCCCACGCCACGCAAGACATCGTCGACCCAATCCTGCCTCCGAGCGGGCTCGAGTCGGAGGTGACGAGCCTCGACGGCCGACAGGAGGTCATCAATCAGGCAGTCGATCGCCTGCTGGAACTCCGGGCTGACGTCACGCCGCCCGTCGAAGCTCGGTGGCTCGATGATCGGCACCTTGAACAGTGCGTCGTAGCTGGTGATCCAGTCCAGGACCAGAGCGTCGTACGCCGGCTGGCGACCCGCCTGGTGCACCAGGTAGGCATAGTTGTCGAGAACGGAGCGGTCGCAGATCACGATCTCGGCCTCGGCTGTCGCGGCAAGCTCGGCCGCCACCTGGGTGTGGAGGATCCAGGCCTGCGCCTGCAGGGTGGTGTCGCGGTTGATCGGGAATGGACAGCGACGGGCCACCTCCATCACCAACTCGACGGCGCGATCTTGCCGCTTGAGTCGTGCTGCGACCTCATAGCAGAGCGTGGTCTTGCCGACGCCGTGCGAACCGATGAAGGCGATCTTCATGGCAGCAATATCACCGGGTCACGGGTCATGGCGATTGCCGCGCCTCCGGTGCCCCGAGGCGCTCGACGATGGCCGCCACGTGCAGGGCCGTCACTCCTCGACCGGAGTCGGAGCCATCGGCGGGAGCGAGCTGTTCCAGGTGTTCTCGATCGCCTTCCAGACCCCGTCCCGACGCTCGAGGACCATCACGAACTTGGCCTGATCGCTGATCAGCCCTTCCACGCCCTCCACGGCGATGGTGAAGGTCATGTCACCCCAGACCGCAGCCAGGTCGCCGCTCACCTTGACCGAGAGTTCACCCACCTCGAGGGACTCGAAGGCGACGGTCCCGTAGAGCGCCCGGATCGCCTCGGCTCCCACCACGGTGGGGCCACCGGGAGGCTGCATCACGCCATCGTCCCACCAGAGTTGCATCACCGCATCGTCGTCGTTTGAGGCCTCGGTGACGGCAAACTCGTGCGTCCACTGGAGTACTGCAGCCTCCTCGGCGGCCTGGTCGACGGCCGGCGGTGCGGGCTGGCAGGCTGCGGCCAGAACGAGCAGCGTGGCAAGGAATGGTTGACGCTGGGACATGTGACCTCTCCTCGGATAACGGAACGAATCGGTGGACAACTCAACACGAAGACCATGGAGCAAGGTGACGGTACTGCGAATCTGACCATCCGGGAACCCCACGACCGAGCAATGGCTCTGCCCACTCACAGCTCGACGGCCACCTGGGTCTGGCTGGTTCACGCCTGCGCTTGGAGTAAGGTGTGGCTGGAGCGTGGCGGCTCTTTGGCAACAGCGGTTCATCTTGGCACTGCCAAGGGAGTCAGTCAGGGCAGCCCGGACTCGGGGAAGTGGGTACTTGGGTTGGAGGCACCATTTCGGCGTATACTCCGGACGTCTCCTCTCCAGCATGGGCTCCCCGATGACACACCGCATTGCGATTGCCTTCGCCACGGCCAGTCTCATTCTCGCTCCCGCCGTCGCCGCGCAGCAGACCGGGACGGGAGCCTCCAACCCGATCCAGCAACAGTACCAGTCGGTCGCCGACCGGATCATCGCTGCCGCGACTGCCGACAGCGCGGCATGGGAGAAGCTCGCCGAGCTCACCGACAGGTTCGGCCATCGACTCTCAGGCAGCGACGCGCTGGAACAGGCGATCGACTGGATCATCGACCGGATGACGCGCGAAGGGCTCGCCAACGTCCGTGGCGAACCGGTGATGGTGCCGCACTGGGTTCGCGGTCACGAAAAGGCCGAGCTTCTGCAGCCCCGCTACGTCGACATGCC
>JAHEFN010000386.1 GCA_024640185.1 Gemmatimonadota bacterium
GCCTTCGAGCGCCGCTACGGCGTCGCAGCACGGCTCCTGGGGGAGTGGGCCGGGTGATGCGTCTCACCGTCCTCGGTTCCAACGGCACGTATCCCACCCCGGGGCGTCCCGCGAGCGGGTACCTGGTCGACGACGGCGACACCGTCCTCATGCTCGACTGCGGGCCCGGCACCTTCCCCGCGCTGCTGGCTCGTGGCGAGATCCCGGATGCCATCGTTGTCACACACCGGCACGGCGACCATTGCCTGGACCTGTTGTCTCTGTTCAACTACCTGCGGTTCGACCGCGCCGACGTCCGGGGCTTGCCCCTCTACGCACCCGATGGCGTCTATCGGAGGCTTGCGGACTTCGCCGGTGCCGGCGACGAGCACGCGTTTCACCGGGCATTCGATCATCGCACTGTTGCCCCCGGAGACCGTTTCGAGGTGGGCGGCATCGCAGTCGGCCTCGGGGCCGTCGCACACCCCGTACCCGCTGTCTGTGTCGGGTTGACCGCCGGTGGGAGGCGCCTGCTCTACAGCGGTGACACCGGACCGGGCGGCGACGTCGCCGTGATGGCGTCGGGGGCCGATCTGCTGTTGTGTGAAGCGACCCACCAGGGCCCGGTGTCCGGCGACCGCTACCCCTACCACCTGTACGCATCAGAAGCCGGGCAGGTCGCTGCGTCGGCAGGAGTCGGCAGGCTGGTCCTGACCCACCTGGGACCTACGCTGGACCCCGCTGTGTCGATCGCCGAGGCAGCGGCCGTATTCAACGGCCCGGTCGCACACGCCGAACCGGGCATGGAGGTGGACGTGTGAGCGAACGACGACCCGACGAGCTGCGACCGGTGAGGATCACCCGCGGGTACACCGAGATGACCCCCGGATCGGTCCTGATCGAGGTGGGGCGCACCCGGGTCCTGTGCACCGCGTCCATCGATGCGGGAGTGCCGCCGTGGTTGCGAGACCAGGGCATCGGCTGGGTGACGGCCGAATACGCCATGCTGCCCGGCTCAAGCCCGCAGCGGATCGATCGGCGATCCGTCAGCGGTGGCCGCACCAAGGAGATCCAGCGTCTGATCGGCCGTTCGCTGCGCGCCGTGGTGGATTTCGCCGCGATGGGCGAGAACACGGTCAAGGTGGACTGCGACGTCCTGCAGGCCGACGGGGGTACCCGTACCGCATCGATCACCGGTGCCTGGATCGCTCTTCACGACACCTTTGCCCACGGCGTCGAAACGGGCCTGATGGCCGGCAATCCGCTGAAGGACCACCTGGCGGCTGTCAGTGTCGGCATCGTCGAAGGGCAGCACTGGCTCGACCTCGCCTACGAGCAGGATGCCGGCGCCGAGGTGGACATGAACGTGGTCATGACGGGATCGGGCGACCTGGTCGAGGTGCAGGGCACCGCCGAGGGCAAGCCGTTCAGCCGGGCGGATCTTGACACCCTTCTCGACCTCGCGGCTTCGGGGATCAAGACGCTGGTCGACCACCAGAAGGCAGCCCTGGCGTGATCGACCGGGTGGTCGTCGCCACCAAGAACCCCGACAAGGTCCCGGAGATCGAGGCGGTCCTGTCCGAGGTGCTTCCCGACCTCCAGATCGTGCGGGGGCTCGAGTTCCCCGACGTCGAGGAGACGGGGGCCACCCTCGAGGAGAACGCGCTCCTCAAGGCGCGCAGCGCCGCCGAAGCGACCGGCCTGCCCTCGATCGGTGACGACACCGGCCTGGAGGTCGCCGCTCTCGACGGTGCTCCGGGGGTGCGCACTGCCCGGTACGCCGGACCCGAGGCGACCTATGCCGAGAATCGTGCGAGGTTGCTGGCCGAGCTCGATGGGGTGACGGACCGCGCCGCCCGATTCCGGACGGCGGTCGCGCTCGTGATCCCCGGGGGTCAGGAAGTCGTCGTGTCGGGGACCGTGGACGGCCGGATCACGACCAGCGAGCGAGGCGGGACCCGCGGGTTCGGGTACGACAGCGTCTTCGAAGTCGGCCACGAGACCTTCTCGGAGATGGGTGACGAAGCCAAGAACCGCATCAGCCATCGTGCTCGCGGGCTGCGCGCCCTCGCCGATGTGATCCTCGGGGTCGATCGCCCCTAGACCCCTCGCTTCTCCGGGCGTACGGTGGAGATGCGGACAGGAGGTCCCCATGGTCAACTGGGATCCGGTTCAGATCGTCGTGGGAGTCGACGGTTCCGAGCAGAGCCTCCGGGCAGCCCGCGTCGGTGCGGGCCTGGCGCGCTCCCAGGGATCGAAGCTCCACA
>JAHEFN010000387.1 GCA_024640185.1 Gemmatimonadota bacterium
CGGCTGGCCGGCGCCACGGCGGCGGGACCGCTGCTGCAGGGACTCGCCCATCCGATGTCGGACCTGTCGCGAGGCGCGAGCCCCGATGATATTGTGGATGTGGCGGCGATGCTTGCCCTTCAGGCGCATGCCGCAAGACACCGATCTCCTGAGGAGCACTGACGACCATGCCCATTACCACGACCAAGACGCCCGAGAACGTGACGCTCGTGACCGTCGAGGGCCAGCTCATCGTGGCCAATCGCCAGGAGCTCAAGCAGGTGGTCCAAGATGCGCTGGACGGCGGGGAGCGTCGATTCGTGCTCGACTTCGGCCCCACGGCGTATATCGATTCCTCCGGACTCGGTGCGCTGGTCTCGATCAACAAGAAGGTGCGCGAGGTTGGCGGTGACCTTCGGCTCGCCGGCCTCAACGAGGACCTCCGTTCCCTCTTCGAACTGACCAAGCTCGACACCCTCTTCGCGATCTCCGAGACGGCCGCCGAGGCCCTTGCAGGGTTCTGAGCCGGGGATGGGGATCGAACCGCGCCGGCGGCAGGATGTCACGACTGCCGCTGCGGTCTACGAACTGGTTCTCGCCACCGACCTGGCGCATGTCGCCGGGGCCGTCGAATCGCTGATCGCCTGCTGCCAGCGCCACCACCCGATATCGCAGCAGTGCCGGTTTCGTCTCTGCACCGTCGCGGCCGAGGCGATCACCAATGCCATGTCCTACGGCAACCAGCATGAGCCATCGCGGCAGGTCGTCGTCGAACTCCAACTCCACGCCGATCACATCCAGCTTCGTGTCACTGATGAAGGGCATGGCTTTGATCCCGCCGCCATCGTCGAACTCGGCGAACCCGAGTGCCATGAGGCCACCGGTGGCCGGGGACTCTTCATCATTCGGCAGCTCGCCGATGCCGTCGCCTTCAACGATCGAGGAAACACCATCTGGGTGACCTTGCGCCGACACTGACGCACCTGCGCGCCCTGCTGCCCCATCTCGGGGCCCTGGCAGGTGCCACCGTTCGCCTCTGGTCACTGGAGGAGGACGGTTGGGTGCTGCTCGGCGGCCCCGAGACGACCACCGGGAGTCCGCGTGCGCCGAGGGCGCCAGGCCAGGACACCGCCTCCTTCGTGGCCATCCCGGAATCCGGTGGCTTGTTCCTCGAGATCGTGCCGCTCGACCAGCGGCCGGATGACGACCTCACCACCCAGGTGCTCGCACTCGTCGCCGGGATGATCCAGGCCGAGCAGGCCACGGAGACCCTCACTGGGGAGCTCGCCGCGCGGTACGCGGAGATCGACCTCCTCTATACCATCGGCGAGTTGCTGGGCAAGTCACCGGCGGTCGAGGAAGTCGCCAACCACCTGCTCCGCGAGGTCGCCGAGGTCCTCGGTGCGCGTCGTGCCGGGCTGCGTGTCTATGATGCCGAGGCCGGGGTGCTGCGCACGATGGCGCTTGTCGGCACCACCGAGGAGGACGTCCCGAGGGATGTCGCCATTGATGCCCCCGACGACGTGACCGTCGCCCGGGCCTTTCGGAGCATGCGCGTGGAGACCGGTTCCCAGCCGGACTGGGTCCCCGGCGAGGTTCTCGCCGTGCCGATCATCTATTCGGCGCATCCTGACCTGCCTCGAGTGGTCGGCACGATTGCCCTCGCCGATCGGGCGGGCGGGGGGGCGTTCACCCGCGAGGAGACCAAGCTGCTCGCCGCGGTGGCCACCCAGGTCGGGGCCGCGCTGGAGAACGCCCGTTTGTCGGCTTTTGCGCGCGACCGCCAACGACTCGAACGTGAACTTGAACTCGCCCATGACCTGCAACTGAAGTTGATGCCGACCGCGGCGGTGTTGCAGGGGGAGGCCGACGTCGCGGTACACTGTGTTCCTGCCGAATCGCTGGGCGGCGACTTCTATACCTTCTCCCGACTGGGAAGTGGCCGGATCGGGGTGATGCTCGGTGACGTGTCATCGCATGGCTTCTCTGCGGCCCTGATTGCGGCCCAGGTCATGGCAGCAGCCGGTATCCACGCCAATGCCAACACCGCCCCCGACGCGACGATGGCGCTCCTGCGTGACTCACTCGCCGACGAACTCGAATCGACGGAGATGTACTTCTCCGTCTTCTACGGGATTCTCGACCCGGGCGCGGGATGGCTGTCGTACTCCAACGCCGGTCATCCCTATGCCTATCGGGTCACCCCCACCGGGGTGGCGGAGCGTCTTGGCGTCACGGCGCCGCCCCTCGGGCTCGAGGCCGAGGG
>JAHEFN010000388.1 GCA_024640185.1 Gemmatimonadota bacterium
CGTTGAGGACCCCAAGCCGGCTCTGGTTTTGGTGGCACAGGATCCGGTCACCGGTTTGGAAGGCTCGCTCCCCTTCCTCGAGGGTGGGTCCGTTGAGCCGGTTGGATGCGGCGATCAGGGTGCGGGCTTGTTGGTTGAGTTCGGTGACCGTGTCGTTGTTGTGGGCGATGAGCAGCCCTGAGGTGAGGTCACCGGTGACGGTGACATGGCGGTACCAGTCCTGGACTGCTCGCCCTATCGCGTCGTCCTGGTTCTGTCCGATGATCACCCTGTCCCGCTGGCGGTAGGCCTCGATCGCTTGGGTCGCTGATCCATCTCGGAGTTCGGCGAGGGCGACACGTTCCCATTGGTGTTGCTGACGGATGTTGTCGGTCAGCTCAACGGTGGGGAGCCGGTGGGCGAGAGCCCGGAACAGTCCTCCAGCTTCAATCTCGGGTAGCTGACGATCATCACCAATCAGGACCAGCTTCCCTTCCGCCGCCTCGACAAGGTCAGCGACAGCGGCGAGTTGGCGGGTGCCGACCATGCCGGCCTCATCGAGCACCACGATCGCACCGCGGGGAAGGCCGCCACCGCGTCGGCTCTGTCCAATCAGCCGGGTGAGGGTGGTCGAGGGGATCCCGGTGGCTTCTTGGAGTCCGGCGGCAGTCCTGCCCGCTAACGCTCCACCGATGATTGGGGAGCCGGTCAGAGCTGCGAGTTGGCTGATCACTGCCATCACAGCTGTCTTGCCGGTTCCCGCTGGCCCGATCCCAATGTCGATGGCGTTACTTGAGGTAGCGAACCGTCTCACCATCTCCCGTTGCCCTTCGGTCAGATGGGGGTGGCGTCGCAACCGCCCCTCGACGAGACGGCCGGGCGCGGTCCACCGACCGGCAGCCACCCCACTCATGGCTTGTTCGATGATCCGCTCCTCGGTGGCGAGAAGCTCGGTGGTCGTGTAACGGCGTTCGTGGCGTAGACCGGGAAAGAGGCTCCCGTCCCGGCGACGCATCGCCCGCCTGCCCTCCTCGTCGCCGGCCAACTCAGTCGCCCGGTCACAGGCGATATCGACGAGGGGGTCGAGTTCTTCGGTCGGTTCGGTGTTGGCGGTGGGCAGAAGCGGCACAACTTCCGGCGTGGCGAGGAATCTCTCGGCGAGGTGCTCGATCTCCTGTCGAGTACCGCCCTCGGGGAGACCCCCGGCGATCTCCTTGACCGCCTCGGCCCGTCCGAAAGTCGAGGCCCGCCAGGTCAGCCCATCGGGCGACGCCAACCGTTCGAACAACGCCTCGGAGTCGATCCGGGAGACCTCGCGACCACCACGCATCACTTGCTCCAGCCGGTCGGAGGTGAGACCCACTTCGGCGGCCCGCTCCCGCCATTCGACCTCCAACTCGGCCAGAGGATGATCCTGCTTCGGGGCACGGGTGGCCAGCACCGCTACCTGCCGGGCCGCCGCCGTGTCCGGGAGGCCTTGCTCTTGGCGCCATATTTCGAGCTGGTGCCGTCTACGCGAGAACGCTTCGATCTGGGGACGGGTGAAACCCGCAATGTCAGCCATCCCGTTACGGACCGGCTGCCACCGAACCCCCAACCGCTCCGTCAACTCTCGTCGCAGCACCGCTTCGTGAAGGTAACCGGCAGCCAACTGATACCGGTACAACAACCTCCCATCGATCGTCCGCCACACCCCATCTGTTCCTTTGACCTTATTGGCGACCACAACATGGGTATGGAGCTGCGGATCGTCGGCTCGGGAGGTGTATTCGGTGAACGACGCCGCCACATAGCCTGCCGTGGGGATCGGCCACGTCTCGACTCGAAACTTGGGTGTCCCGTTCTCAGTGAGGACCGGGTCACCGTTCTCGTCGAGAACCGGAGCTTTCGAGGCTCCCCTCGTTGCCGAGGCTACCGACTCGAGATACCCCAACGCCTAGACGGTGGCCTCCTCGAACGCCGCCAACACCTGCTGGCGGGTCTCGGGGTTGCCGAGGGCCCACAGCAGTGACACCGACTTGTCCGCTGAGAAGGTCACATCCCACGCTGCCACCCCATCCCTGCGCAGGCTTCGTCCGAGCTGCTCACCCGTGCGCGGATGTTGACCGTCGAACAGCCGCACCAGCCCCTCCGTGGTCACCCTCCCCGCAAGGCCGAGCTCGGCGGCGCCGCTCCCCCGCCACCACCCGGTGGCCGTGCCGCCCCGCAGGTAGTAATCCTCCCCGGGCGAGATCTCCCCCAGCTTGCGCAGGTAGTAGTCCT
>JAHEFN010000106.1 GCA_024640185.1 Gemmatimonadota bacterium
GCCAGGTTCTCCCGCGCCGAGACAGACCCCCGGCACCGGGTATTGCCATAGATTATGAAACAGGTGGGATGAAGTCAAGTGTTTGTCCATATTTTTTCTTGACACTTCTTGGACGACAAGGTATTCTTGGGAATGGAGATGCCCCAGACGGAGGAAGGACAGCACCCCGGTTCCGGCGAGAGCGGGGGAGCCACACCACGACCGGGCCGGCTGGCCGCCCTGGCGCGATGGCTCGACACCGAGGCGGGCGCCCCGGACCCCCGGGCCCCCGCCCCACGGGGCACCCGCCGGGTCGACTGGCTCAGGGTGATCCCGTTCGCCGCGATGCACCTCGCCTGCCTCGGCGTCTTCTTCGTCGGCTGGCACCCGGCGGCGGTGTGGACCGCAGTGGCGCTCTACCTGGTGCGAATGTTCGCGATCACTGGCTTCTACCACCGGTACTTCTCCCATCGGTCGTTCAAGACCAGCCGCCCGGTGCAGTTCCTCTTCGCAGTGCTGGGTGCCAGCTCGACCCAGCGGGGGCCCCTCTGGTGGGCCGCCCACCACCGCAAGCACCACCGGCACGCCGACACCGAACTCGACGTGCATTCGCCGCGCCAGCACGGCTTCTGGTGGAGCCACATGGGATGGATCACGTCGGCGGAGAACTTCCCGACCGACATGCGGGAGGTGCGCGACCTGGCGCGGTTTCCCGAGCTCCGCTTCCTGAACCGCTTCGACATCGTGGTGCCCGTCCTCCTGGCGACCTCGCTGTTCCTGCTCGGGGGGTGGCCCTTCCTGATCTGGGGCTATTTCGTCAGCACGGTGGTCCTGTTCCACGGGACCTGCCTGATCAACTCCCTCGCCCATCAACTCGGCTCGCGGCGATACGACACCGATGACGACAGCCGGAACTCGATGCTCCTGGCCCTGATCACGCTGGGTGAGGGGTGGCACAACAACCACCACCGCTACCCGGGCGCGGCCCGACAGGGCTTCTTCTGGTGGGAGGTCGACCTCACCTACTACGGCCTCAAGCTGCTCGAGCGCCTCGGGCTGATCCGGGAGCTGCGGCCGGTTCCCGCACGCCTCCTCGGCCACGACCGATGAAGATCGCCATCGTGGGATCCGGGGTGTCGGGGCTCGTCGCCGCCCGCGCCCTCCACGGCCACCACGAGGTCACCGTGTTCGAGGCCGAGGGCCGGGCGGGCGGCCACATCCACACCTGGCCGCTCGACTCGGGGGGCCGCCGCTGGCACGTCGATTCGGGCTTCATCGTCTACAACGAACGCAACTACCCCGCGTTCACCCGGTTGTTGGCCGACCTCGGCGTGGCGACCCAACCGAGCGAGATGAGCTTCAGCGTGCGCGACGACCGCCAGGACCTGGAATACAACGGGTCGTCCTGGCGCCAGCTGCTGGTGCAGCCACGCAACGCCGTCCGGCCAGCCTTTCTCGCGATGCTGCGCGACGTGGCACGGTTCAACCGGGACGCGCCCCGCCTCCTGGAGCGCGGGCTCGGGAACACCACCCTCGGGGAGCTCCTCGAGCGGGGTCGGTACTCCGCCGGGTTCCGGGATTGGTACCTCCTGCCGATGGCCGCGGCGATCTGGTCGATCCCCTGCACCACCGTGCTGGAGATGCCGGCGGCGTTTCTCGTCGCGTTCTTCGAGCACCACGGCATGCTGACGATCGACGACCGCCCCCAGTGGCGGGTGGTCACCGGCGGCTCGAGCCGATACCTCGCCGCACTCACGGCGCCGTTCCGCGACCGGATCCGGCTCGGGACCGCCGTCCGGGAGGTCCGCCGGGGACCCGACGCCGCCCTGGTCAACGGCGAGCGCTTTGACCGGGTCGTGCTGGCCTGCCACAGCGACCAGGCCCTGCGCGTGCTCGCAGACCCCACCGACGAGGAAGCCGCCATCCTCGGGGCGATCCCCTATCAGCCGAACGAGGCGGTGATCCACACCGACACCACGATCCTGCCGCGGCGACGTCGGGCGTGGGCGGCCTGGAACTACCGCACAGGGCCCACCCCCGGGGCACCGGTCCTGGTGACCTACAACATGAACATCCTCCAGTCCCTGGCCGCGGAGGAGACGTTCTGCGTCACCCTGAACGGTGCCACCGGCATCGACCCGGAGCGGATCCTGGGCCGGGCGGAGTATCACCACCCGGTGTTCACCCCCGAGGGCGTGCTCGCCCGTGCCCGGCGGGTGGACATCAGCGGACAGCACCGGACCCACTACTGCGGCGCCTATTGGGGAAACGGCTTCCACGAGGACGGCGTGGTGGCCGGCGAGGCCGTGGCGAAGGAGATCGCCCAGGTCACCGCGACACCCACCCAGGCGGCCACCCCATGACCGAGAGCGCGATCTACCGCGGCACGGTGCTCCATGACCGGCTCACGCCGACCCCGCACCGCTTTCGGTACCGCTGCTTCATGCTGTACCTCGACCTGGCCGAACTCGAGACGGTCTTTGCCGGACGTTGGTGCTGGTCGGTCGACCGCGCCAACCTCGCCGCCTTCCGCCGTGAGGACTACCTGGGGGATCCCTCGGTGCCCCTCGATGTCGCCGTGCGGGACCGGGTGGAGGCCGAACTCGGCACGAGACCGACCGGGGCGATCCGGCTGCTCACCAACCTGCGCTACTTCGGCTACCTCCAGAATCCGGTGAGCTTCTACTACTGCTTTGCCCCCGGCGGGCAGGCAGTCGAGACCATCGTGGCCGAGGTCACCAACACCCCGTGGGGCGAGCGGCATGCCTACGTCCTCCCGGTTCCCGGGCTCGAGGAGGGTGCCGTGACCGTGGCGCTGCGCAAGCGCTTCCATGTCTCCCCGTTCATGCCGATGGAGATCGACTACGCCTGGCGATTCGGGCAGCCCGGCGGACGCCTCTCCGTCGAGATGACCAGTCACCACGAGGGGCGGGCGTGCTTTCGCGCGGTGCTGGACCTCGCCCGCGAGCCCCTCTCCGCCGCCACCCTCCGCTCGACGCTGCTGCGCCACCCGTGGATGAGCCTGAAGGTGGTGGCGGGCATCTACTGGCAGGCGTTCCGGCTCTGGCTGAAGCGGGCGCCGTTCCATCCCCATCCCCGCACCAGGAGGCCCGATGGACCCGCTCTCCGCCCTCGCTAGACTGCTGGTCCTGGGCCGACTCCGGCGGCTTCGACAGGGCGCCCTGTCGCTCGGCGATCGGGGCACGACCGAGACGTTCGGCCATGCCGCCGGCCTCCAGGCGGAGATCCATGTCCATGACCCGCGCTTCTGGCGGGCGGTGGCGTTCGGGGGCTCGGTCGGGGCTGGCGAGGCGTACGCCGACGGATGGTGGTCGAGCCCCGACCCGACCACCGTGGTGCGCCTGCTGCTGCGGAATCGTGCGATGCTGGACAGCCTCGAGACCGGAAGTGCGGCGCTCGTCCAGGCGGCCCGTCGCGGATGGCACGCCCTCCGTCGCAACACGCCAGGGGGAAGTCGCCGGAACATCAGGGCGCACTACGACCTCGGCAACGACTTCTTCCAGCTCTTCCTGGACGACACGCTGAGCTACTCGTGCGGGATCTTCCCCTCCCGGAATGCGAGCATGCTCGAGGCCTCGATCGCCAAGTTCGACCGGATCATCGCCCTCCTCGACCTGGGCCCCGAGGATCACCTGGTCGAGATCGGTACCGGCTGGGGAGGGTTCGCGCTGCACGCCGCCCGGGTGACCGGCTGCCGGATCACCACCACCACGATCTCCGAGGCGCAGTACCGCCACGCCGCCGAGCGGATCGCGGCTGAGGGTCTCGGCGACCGGATCACCCTCCTGCAACGGGACTACCGCGAGCTCGAGGGGCAGTTCAGCAAGCTCGTCTCGATCGAGATGATCGAGGCGGTGGGGCATGAACACTTCGCGACCTACTTCGAGCGCTGTGCGGCGCTCCTCCAGCCGGGCGGGCGGGCGGTGATCCAGGCGATCACCATCGCCGATGCCCAGTATGAGGCCGCCCGCCGGGAGGTCGACTTCATCAAGCGCCACATCTTCCCCGGGAGCTGCATCCCCTCGGCGTCCATCCTGCGGGCGACCTCGAGTGCGGCGGGGCTGCGGATGGTCGGCGCCGACGAGATCGGCCCGCACTACGCCGAGACCCTGCGCCGCTGGCGGGACCGAATGCACGCCGAGCGGGAGCGACTCCTCTCCCTCGGCTACGATGCACGGTTTCAGCGGCTCTGGGAGTTCTACTTCTGCTACTGCGAGGGCGGCTTTCGCGAGGGGGCGATCGGCAACCTCCAGATCACCCTCGTGCCGCGCGACAGCGGCCTGGTCGCGCCGGCCACCGCACCCGCGGTCCCCGGAATGCTGGAGGCCGCATGACCGTCGCCCTCCCTTGGATGATCGGGGTCGCCGCCCTCGTGATGGTCTCGCTCTGGGGGATCCAGCTCAGGACGCGCGACGCCGCCACGGCGGATGTCGGCTGGGCCTTCCTGGTGGCCGGCGGTGTCCTGACCGCGGCCGTGGTGACCGAGGGCGACCTCCTCCGAAGGGTGGTCGTCGGGGCCATGGGCGCGGCGTGGGCCCTCCGGCTGGCGATCTTCCTGCTGCGTGACCGCGTCCTGCATGCGACCGAGGAGGACGGCCGGTACCGGGCGCTCCGCGAGCACTGGGGGGAGCGGGCGGGCCGCAACTTCCTGGGCTTCTACCTGGCCCAGGCCGTCGTCGCGGGGCTCTTTGTCCTCCCGATCGCCGTGGCGATGCAGGGGGGACCGCTGACCTGGTCGACCGCGGTGGCCATCGGCGTGTGGCTGGTGTCCGTCGGCGGGGAGACGATCGCCGATCGCCAGCTGGCCCGCTTCCGGGCCGATCCCGCCACGCGCGGCCAGGTCTGCCGGGACGGCCTGTGGCGGTATTCGCGACACCCCAACTACTTCTTCGAGTGGCTCCACTGGTGGGCCTACGTCCTCGTCGCCCCCGGCCAGTGGCTGACCCTGTTGGGGCCGGCCGCGATGTTGCTCTTCCTCTTCAGGGTGACCGGCATCCCCTACACCGAACAGCAGGCGCTCCGCAGCCGGGGCGACCGCTACCGGGCCTACCAGCGGAGCACCAGCGCGTTCATTCCGTGGCCCCCACGCCCGGAGCAGGGCTGATGCTCGGCGGGGGGATCGGCCTGGCCGAACGGGGCGTGGTCCCGACGATGGCGATCCGAGGTGCCATCCGGGCCCTCTGTCGCCAGCGGCTCGCCTCGCTCACCTCGGCCCCGACCACGGACGCCTTCCTGGCGACCATCGCGGGCGGCCCGGTGGCCGAGCTCACCGAGCTGGCCAACAGCCAGCACTACGAACTGCCGGCCGCGTTCTTTGCGCAGGTCCTGGGCCCCCACCGCAAGTACTCCTCGGCGATCTGGCCGGAGCCCACCACCACCCTCGAGGAGGCCGAGGCCGAGATGCTCGACCTCACCTGCCGGCGCGCCGCGCTCCGGGACGGCGAGACGATCCTCGAACTCGGGTGTGGCTGGGGTTCACTCTCCACCTTCATGGCGCGCCGTTACCCGAACTCCCGGATCGTGGCCGTCTCGAATTCCGCCTCCCAGCGACGCCACATCCTCGCCGCGGGGCTGCCGAACCTCGAGGTGATCACCGCCGACATGAACCGCTTCGACCCCGGCGAGCGGTTCGACCGGATCGTGAGTGTCGAGATGTTCGAGCACATGCGCGACTGGCCGGAACTGCTCTCCAGGGTCGCCTCGTGGCTCCGGGACGACGGCACCCTCTTCGTCCATGTCTTCTGCCACGCCCGGCACCCCTACCTCTTCGACCGCGAGGGCAGTGACAACTGGATGGGGCGGTACTTCTTCAGCGGGGGGATGATGCCCTCCTACGACCTGCTCCCCCTCGCGGCCGAGGGACTCCTGCTCGGGGAGCGGTGGTGGGTGCCGGGACGGCACTACCAGCGCACCGCCGCGGCGTGGCGAGAGAACCTCGAACGACGGCGGACCGAGGTCCTGACCATCCTCACCGAGCACTATGGCGACCAGGCCACACGCTGGTACCACCGGTGGCGGATCTTCTTCCTCGCGTGCGAGGAGTTGTTCGGCTTCGCCGGTGGGGCGGAGTGGGGGGTCGGGCACTACCGGTTTTCGAGGGACCCGGGTGCCGGGACCGGTGGGAGGGCGCGGTGACCCACACCCTTCGACGGGTCCAGCGCCTCGGCGGCACGCTGGAGGAGGTGTTCGCCTTCTTCAAGGACCCCGCCAACCTCGGCGCGATCACCCCGCCGTGGCTCCGGTTCCGGATGGTCCACGCCAGCACCGACACGGTCCGCGAGGGAACCACCATCGCGTACCGCATCGCCCTGCACGGCCTGCCGATGCGGTGGGAGTCGCGAATCACCGAGTTCAGCGAACCCCACCGCTTCGCCGACGAGATGCTGGCAGGGCCCTACCGGTCGTGGTATCACCGTCACCTCTTCCGGTCCGTCCCCGGCGGGGTCGAGGTCGAGGACCTCGTCGAGTACCGCCTCCCGCTCGGACCGCTGGGCCACCTGGCACACGCCCTCTGGGTTCGCCGACAGCTCGCGCGCATCTTTGAGTACCGCGAACAGGCCATGGCCCACCGATTCCCACCCTCCCCACCTGGAGCCCCGTGAAATGACCACTGCCCTGCTGCTGAAGACCTACGGCGTCGCGGTGCTGGTCTGCTTCGGAATCGACCTGCTCTGGCTGGGGGTGCTGGCGAAGGGGTTCTACCAGGCCCAGCTCGGCCACCTCATGCGGCCGGACGTGCAGTGGGTGCCCGCCGTCCTCTTCTACCTGATCTACGTCGCGGCGCTGGTGGTGATCGTCGTGGAGCCGAGCGTCGAGCGCGGCTCGATGGGGCGGGCGGTCGGGTTGGGTGCGTTCTTCGGGCTGGCAGCCTACGCGGCGTTCGACCTCACCTCGCTGGCGCTGCTGCGGGACTTCCCGCTCAAGGCGGCGGTGGTCGACCTGGCCTGGGGCATGTCCCTCTCGGCCACGGTGTGCGGTGCCGCCTACCTGGCCGCCATGCGCATGGGCTGAACCACGGCAAAGGGCCGCCACCTGGGTGACGGCCCTGCATGCCCCGAGTAGGACTCGAACCTACAACCTACTGATTAAGAGTCAGCTGCTCTACCAATTGAGCTATCGAGGCGTGCCCATCAACCGCATAGCCCCAACGGGAATCGAACCCGTCTCTCGACCTTGAAAGGGTCGCGTCCTAGCCGATAGACGATGGGGCCAATGTGCCCGTCGGGACTCACGATAGCGCTAACGGGATTCGAACCCGTGTTCCAGCCTTGAGAGGGCTGTGTCCTAGGCCTCTAGACGATAGCGCCGTGTCGCGGACGGCCAATATAACCCGGCGACACCCCGGTTCAACCACCCCGGCACGCCGACCCGGCCGCACCGGACGCCCCGCCTCGCGGCGACACATCCGAACAGGCCCGGAGGGACTTGAACCCCCAACCCCCGGTTTTGGAGACCGGTGCTCTACCAATTGAGCTACGGACCTATGTCCTCACAGGGTGCCTGACGGGGATCGAACCCGCAGCCTCCGGAACCACAATCCGGCGCTCTAACCGATTGAGCTACAAGCACCATGCCAACCGAACGGCCAAAAATGCCCGCCGGGGC
>JAHEFN010000389.1 GCA_024640185.1 Gemmatimonadota bacterium
GTCGCTGCCGGTGCGGCTCATCGAGAAGTCCTATCACGGCCCGGCCCGATGGGTTGGCGACGGCATCCGGCGCGACATCCGAAAGTTGGACCCGGGTCGGGAGCGGATCGGGCCACGGCAAGCGTGGTGGCCTCATGCCGGCTTTCGTTGCCGCCTCGGTGACTGCGATGACCAACTCCTCGAGGTCGCTCGGATCATCCCCGCCCTGGCGGGTCCGGTGCGCCGGCACCGGTTTGTCACCCGCCGGGAGGAAAGGGGCAACCGTCACGCCAGACCCGAGGCTTTGGGAACGGCCGGTGACCAATGCCGATTGGAAGGCGACTATGTCGCCGGGGCCCCGCCGAAGGAAACCCCGTCCGGGCCGGGATCGGGAGATCCCGGCGGCTTCGGAGGTCCCCAGTACGTCAATAGAGTCGGCGACATCCTGCACCCGCAATGAGATTCGTAGATTGGTGTTGGCACGGATGTTGTCGCTGATGACACCGTTGGGCCGTTGGGTTGCAAGCAACAAGTGGACTCCCAGGCTACGACCGCGTTGGGCAATATCGACAAGGGCAGCCATGAAATCGGGTAACTCCCGCGCCAGCGCGGCGAACTCGTCGATCACAACGAGCAGCCGCGGCAGCGGCTCGTCGCCGGGGCGCCTCTGGTATTCGTCGATGTCTTCGGCGGCGACGATCCGCAAAGTCTCCTCGCGGTGGCGTAGTTCGGCTTCGAGGCAGGTCAGTGCCCGCTGTGCGAGATGTCCGTCGAGGTCGGTCACAATGCCGACTGTGTGCGGCAACCCGGAACACGCATCAAAGGCGCTTCCGCCCTTGTAGTCGATGAGAACGAAGTTGAGGTGCTCGGGATCAACGGACGCCGCCAACGAGGCCACGAGCGATCGCAGCAATTCCGACTTACCGGCCCCTGTCGTCCCGGCCAGGAGGGCGTGGGGACCGTCCCCCGCCCAATCGACGACCAGGGGACCATCGGCGGTGGCGCCGATCGGGGCCGCCGGCGCCGGGGTCGGGCCCGCCGCAGCCCACCGCTGCATGATGATGTCGGCAGACGGGCGTGCCAGGCCGATCAGGTCCGTCAGGTTCACCAGGTCGGGCAGATCGCCACCCGAGGTGGTCAGCTCCGGATCCGCCAACCCTCCGATCTGGCGGGCGAGGCGGCGGGCAGCTGATGCGGCCAGGCGCCAGCCGGTAATCGGCTCCACTCGCCGGGCTCGGCTCGGCCGCTCGAGCACTGCGCCACCCGTCGCGTCGAGCTCGACGATGTCGGAGCACGATGACGGGAGGTCCTCAACAGTGCGCCCCAGGGCGATACCGCAGCGGCGCGCCCGGCCTTCACCACGGAGCGCCCGGCGGACTGCGGAGGCGGCGGCCGTCGTCACATCCTCGATGTCGATCAGCAGGAGGGTCGCCGGGCCGGCCCTGCCGCTTCGCACCGCGGACGCCGCGGCGTCATCGGCCCCGTCGAACAGCGGCGCCAACAGGGCATCCGCCACCTCACCGGGCTGAGCGATCGCCAACCGCCGACCGTCACCGTCGAGTTGCAGATGAGGCAGCCATTTGAGCCAATCCCACTCGGCGGCGTGATCCGTCACGACCAACATCGAGAGATCGGAGGGCCCGTGATGGGCGGCCGCTTGCAGCATGAGCCAGCGCGCCATCTCGATCTGGCGCCGCCGGTGGCCCACGATGCCGAGGACCCCGCCGTCGCCGAGCTCCACGGTGACGGGGACACCGGGCAGTTCGGCCGAAGCTGCCAGGAGCTCGTTGGCCTCGGGTGCCCGTTCCCGCTCCGGCGGAGTCACTTCGGGAGCCCACCCCAGGTTGCCCACCCCGATGGCGAGCTCGAGGAAGTCGGGATGGTCGTGACGCCGCTGCCACAGACGGGAATCGCCGCGGACGATTCGCTCGACCAGACGGTCGGGTCCTGGTGAGCTCCGCCACGCCACGACACGCTCCGCGTGTCGCAGATCGCCCAGGCGCTTGGCGAAATCGGCCATGGCACCGGCCAGCCCGGCGACGCTCTCATCGTTCGCTCGCCGGGCGCGCCGCTTCTCCTCGTACCAATTGGCCAACATCATCGCCGGGCTGAAGACAGCGAACATCGCCATCATCGGGTTCCACACGAGCGCCATCAGCCCACCGATCAGGAGCGGAATCACCAGAGCGCCCCACCCGAAGCGGATTGGCTGCTGGGCTGCGGGAGGGGCACCCGGC
>JAHEFN010000390.1 GCA_024640185.1 Gemmatimonadota bacterium
AAGAAGTTCGGGAGCGGGGCATCATGAGTATCGATCCACTGCTCGAGCGCGGGTACGTCGAGGAGGCACGCCGCGAACGGCGGGCCGCACTCGAGGACGCGGGCATCCGTCCCTACGGCTACCGCTTTGCGCGGAGCCACAGCACGGCGGAGGCCCTCGAGCTCGGCGCCGGGGTGACCGAGGACGACGGCCCGGCGGTGCGCGTCGCCGGACGGCTGGTGGCGTGGCGCGGCCAGGGCAAGACCGTCTTTGCGCACCTCGAGGATGCCAGCGGACGGCTGCAACTCTACCTCCGCCGGGACGCCCTCGAGGACGCCTGGCCCCTCGTCTCGCTGCTCGACCTCGACGACCACGTCGGGGTGACGGGTCGGCTCTTCCGGACCCGCACCGGCGAACTGACCGTGCGCGTGACGGCGGTGGAGCTGCTGGCCAAGTCCCTGCGTCCGCTGCCACGGGGCAAGACCGAACGCCTCGAGGACGGCACCACGGTCGTGCACGGGGGCTTGGTCGATCCGGAGGTCCGCTACCGGCAGCGCTACGCCGACTTCGCCGTCCACCCGGAATTGCGCGCGGTCTTCCGGATGCGCGCCCGGGTCATCGCCTTCATCCGACGGTTCCTCGATGACGCGGGGTTCCTCGAGGTCGAGACGCCGGTGCTGCAGCCGCTCTACGGCGGGGCGGCGGCGCGGCCGTTCACGACCCATCACAACACCCTCGACATGCCGCTCTACCTGCGGATCGCCGACGAGCTGTATCTCAAGCGGTTGATCGTCGGTGGCTTCGAGCGGGTCTATGAGATCGGTCACGACTTCCGCAACGAGGGGATGGATCGCACCCACAATCCCGAGTTCACGATGCTCGAGTGGTATGAGGCCTATGCCGACTACCACGACATCATGGCGCGCGTCGAGGCCCTGCTCCCCCAGCTGGTCGAACACTGCCTCGGTGGCGTGGTGATGGAACGCCGCGGGGTGACCCTCGACTTCGCTCCCCCCTACAACCGGGTCTCGTTCGTGGAGGGGATCCGCGAGGCGGTCGGCCTCGACGTGCTCACCGATGGCGAGCCGGCGATGCGGACGTTCCTCACCGGGCGTGGGGTCTCGCCCGACGAGGCGGCAGTGATGGCGGGTGGTCGGCTCCTCGATGCCGTGTTCCAGGAGGCGCTTGAACCGTTGCTGGTCCAGCCGACCTTCCTGATGGACTACCCCCGGGCGCTCTCACCGCTCGCCAAGCCGCACCGTGAGGATCCGCGGCTCACCGAACGGTTCGAGTTCTTCGTGCTCGGCAAGGAGATCGGCAACGCCTTCAGTGAGCTCAACGACCCCGACGATCAGCGGGCCCGTTTCGAGGACCAGGGCAGCCAGCGTGAGGCCGGCGACGACGAGGCGCAGCAGTTCGATGCCGACTACATCCGGGCCCTCGAGTACGGCATGCCACCGACGGGTGGCATCGGCATCGGCATCGACCGGCTGGTGATGTTGCTCGCCGATTGTGACTCGATCCGCGACGTGATCCTCTTCCCGGCGATGCGCCCGGAGCGGGGCACCGGGCCGGACGTCCCCACGCCGGCACCCGAGGGCGGCTGAACGATGGCGCGCTGGTGGCCCACCGCCCTCGAACGGCACATCGCGATCCGGTACCTTCGCGGGCAGCGCGGGACGCGCAGCGCCTCGCTGCAGACCTTCGTGGCGATCGGCGGGATCACCGTCGGCGTGATGGCGCTGATCGTCGTGCTCGGGGTGATGAACGGTCTCCGTGACGACCTCCGTGACCGGATCCTGGTGGCCTCGCCGCACCTGCGGGTGATTCCCTACGGCGACGCGCTGGTGCTCAACGACTGGGAAGCGGTCCTCGCCGAGGTCCGGGCGGTGGAGGGTGTCGTGGCGGCCGCGCCCGAGGTGATCACCAACACCCTGATCATCAATCGCAGCGGGCAGTACTCGGAGCCGGCGAAGGTGGCCGGGCTGGAGCCCGGGGTCGGCACCCGCGAGGTGACGGGCATCGACTCGGCGATCACCGAGGGGACGATGGTCGCGGGGATGATCCCCGGCGACTCGGCCGAGGGCGGCATCCTGCTCGGCCACCGGCTGTCGCAGCGACTGCAGGCCTATCCCGGTGACCTGGTGCGGTTGGTCTCGCCCACCTCGGTCCGCGTCTCGCGGATGACCGGGTCGCCGACACCGGTCTATTGGACGATGCGGGTCACCGGGCTG
>JAHEFN010000391.1 GCA_024640185.1 Gemmatimonadota bacterium
CCTCAAGCCGAGCAACATCCTCGTTGACAACGACGGGCGAGTGAAGTTGCTCGACTTCGGCATCGCCAAGTTGCTCAATCCCGGGCTCTCGGGCGTCGACCAGCCGATGACCCGGACCGAGTTCCGGATGATGACGCCGGAGTATGCCTCCCCCGAGCAGGTCCTTGGCGAACCGCTCTCGACGGCGAGTGATGTCTATTCCCTCGGGGTGATCCTCTATGAGTTGCTGGTGGGACAGCGCCCCTACCGACTCGACACCGTCGGCCAGGCGGAGTTCAACACCATCATCTGTGAGCGCGAGCCGGAGCGGCCGAGTGCGCGTGCCGTCGGCAGCGAGGCCACTGCTGCCCATGCCGAGGCCCGTGGGGTGTCGCGCGAGCGGCTTCGTCGTCAGCTCCGCGGTGACCTCGATGCCATCGTGATGATGGCGTTGCGCAAGGAACCACGGACTCGGTATCCCTCGGCTGGTGGTCTGGCCCAGGACCTCACCAATTTCCTCGATGGCGCGCCGGTCATGGCGCACCGCGGGGGACGCGCCTATCGGGCGCGCCGGTTCATCACCCGGCATCGGGGCAGCGTGGTCACCGCGTTGCTGATTGGCTGTTCCCTCCTCGGCGGCACACTGGCGGCGCTCTGGCAGGCGGGAACCGCGCGGCAGGAGCGCGACCGAGCCCGGGGAGCGCTCGAGTCATCCGAGGAGGTCACCCAGTTCCTGATGGCCCTCTTTGAGGACGCCGACCCCGAGGAGCGACTCGGTGACACGGTCACCGCCCGCGACCTCCTCGCCCGGGGTGCCCAGCGGGTCGACGCACTGGTCGGCCAGCCCATGGTACAGGCACGATTGTTCGAGGTGATGGCACGGGTCCACTCCAGCATGCGGGAAGCCGACGCGGCGCGGATGATGATTGCCCGCAGCCTCGAATTGCGGCGCGCCGTGCTCGGCGAGGAGGCCCCGGAGGTGGCGACCGGGTACTTCCACTATGCCAACATCCTCCGCAACGCCGGCGACTACCTGGCGGCCGACAGTGCCGCGCACCGGGCACTGGCAATTCGGCGCGCGGCTCTTGGTGCACAGGACACCAGCGTGGCGACCTCGCTGCTCCAGCTGAGCGGGCTGGCGATCTACCGCACCGATCCCGAGGATGCCGAGCGCCTGGCGCGCGAGGCGGTGGAGATCCTCCAGGCGACGGTCCCGGTGGGTGACCGCCGCCTCCCGGTGGCGATGCAGGGACTCGCCTCGGTGTTGCGCCGACGGGGCCGAACGGCCGAGGCCGAGACGCTGCTCCGGCAGGCCATTGCCCTGCTGATGCCGTACCGGTCGCGCCAAGACCAGGCCGCGACGTTCGCGCTGCTGCGGTTGGCGGAGGTGCTTGGGGTCGACCGGGAAGATCGAGTGGCGGCAGAGGTGGCTGCGCGACAGGCGGTCGAGGTGGCCCGGGAAGACCTTGGCCCGGACCATCCTCAGCTGGCCTGGGGACTCAGCGATCTCGCCGTCGTGATGGCAGAGGGCGGCGCGTTCGACGAGGGACTTGCCCTGGCACGCGAAGCGTCGGCGATGATGGCACGAATCTATGGACCGACCCACCGTGCAGCGATTCGAGTCACCTCTGCCGAGGCGCGTGTCCATCTCCTGGCCGGCCGCCCGGAGGTGGCCGAGTCCCTCTGGCGGGTTGATGCCGACTACTTCGCGCGGATCGAAGGGCCGGACGCGACCATTGGTGGCCTCGGAGGGGTCGCGATCGCCCTGGAGGCGCAGGGGAGGTACCTCGAGGCCGACTCACTCCGGAGGCAGTTGGTCGACTTTCGGCGCACAACCGCCGGACCCCACCACCCCCTCACGGCCATCGAGACCGGGCACCTCGCCTGGTTGCGGCACTTGCAGGGTGAGGAGGCCGAAGCCGAGCGTCTCTTCCTTGGTGCCATCGTCGACCTCGAGTCGCACACTGCCCCCGGACACGCTGATATCCGCCGCCTGCATCGGCAGCTGGCAGAGGTCTATGCTGCGACCGGACGCGATGCGGAAGCTGACCACCATCGCGAGCGCTCCCGACCGGGGTGAGGGCCTCCGTCGCCCTGATGTCCGGTTGACCACCGGATTGGCGCAGGCAGGGATGTAGGCGATTCCCACTCCCGACGGAGACCGACGCAATGCCCGACCGGCCCACCGATCAACTGGCCGTCACCCTGCCATCACGTCCGAGCAGCACGGC
>JAHEFN010000107.1 GCA_024640185.1 Gemmatimonadota bacterium
GGGCATCGTTGATGACATTGGCCTGGGCGGCTGGATTGGCGGCCTGCCCCGGGGCAGCGATCCTTCGCCGCCCGGCGCCGCCACCGACGTTCATCACCCCCTCAGGCTGCGAGAATCGGAGCAGCTCGTCGCACATCCCCTGCGCGTTGCCGCACAACTGGTTGATCACCAGGCCGCCGCTCGCCGCGGGGGTCGTCACAAGGACCGAGGCACCCGAGGTGCCGTCGAAGTCGGTCTCGGCGAAGAACAACACCAGGTCCGGCTCCGGGGCACGATCCCAGCGCCATCCCTCCATCGCGGTCCCACCCGACGTGTAGGTCCGCTCGGTTGGCTCGCCGTGGCGGATCCAGATCACCCCGCGGTCATCCAGCAACTCCTGCTCGATACCGAACTCGCGAAACGGGACATCCGCACCAAGGGTGGCCGCGTATTCGGACGTTGCCGTCCGGGTACGTTCAGCATCCTCGATCGAGCCGTTCTCCAGCGCGATCGACCGGGTATCTCCGGCCATCGACACGCTGCGGAACTTCTGGCGCCCCTTCTGTGGAATGACCACCCGGAAGTGGCCCATCGCCTCCTCGTAGCGGACATAGTGCTCGATGAGCCGCTCCCCCGGTGCGCGGCCATCGCGAACATCGCGGTCGACCCAGAAGGCAGCCATCCAGTCGGAGCGCTCGGGCACCGGCGTGCGATCCCACACGCGCAGTTCCTCCGGGCCGGCGACCCAGCGAAGTTCCTCCCGGTAGCGCTCCCTCGCCGTGGTGGTGGTGGCCAGCGAGGCACCGGCGATCAGGGCCGCCCGCCCCTCGTCGCTGCGCTGGAGTCGGTGCAGGATCCGCGCAAGTTCGAGGTGGACCGAACCGGAGTCGGCCCCGGCGACGAGCGCCTCGCGCAGCATCACGACGGCGGTGTCGTTGTCACCGGCCTCACGCTCGACCAGTGCCACACCGAGGCGGGCTGCCGGGGAGAGCGGCAGTTGGTGCCGCAGTCGGCGCAGCATCTCGCGGCGATCTCCCATCTGGGAGGCCCCCTCGCGCGGAAACGGCGCGATCGCCAAGGCCTCGGCGGCGAGCAGGAAGGTGGGCTCGATCTCGAGCGCACGGACGAGCGCATGGCTGGCACCCGCTTCGCTGGTCACACCAAGCGGCTGCAGCGGCCCTTCACGCGCGAGGACGCCGGCCCGCGGCAGCTGCAGTCGCGCCATCGCCAGGGCATACCAGCCGGTCGCCCATTCGGGCTCCTCGCCGATCACCCGGCGCAGCGCCATCTCGGTGTCGAACGCGAGACCGGGCTTGGGATCACGTTCGATGCGCTTGAGGTCGAGAAGCTCACCGCAGAGTCGCCCCAGGGTTCCCGGATACGACCCGCAGCGCGAGGCCTCAGGGATCGGGGTCCCGGGTCCGGTCCTCGCGAGCTCGGCCAGGATCGAATCGACAGCCGCACGCGGCGCGCCTTCCTGGGCCGCGATGTTGGCGGGAAGCGACAAGAAGGCGACTACAACGAGCAGGAGCGAGAGACGGGTAGCACGACCCATGGGGTCATCCCGGGAACAGGGGTGTCGAGCAGGAGATCAGCGACACGGGGTCGCCTGCGAAGACGATAGCAACGGTCCTCCAACGCCACCAGCCACGGTGGCTACCTCTCGGCCGTGGCTCGGTCGGTGGTCGTCAACAGCTTGATCGCCTGGAGGGCCTGCTGACGGACCTGTTCCAACTGCTCGGGCGGAACCGGCGACGGACGAGCGGCCACCCGACAGTAGAGCGGGTCGATGTCGCAGAGGGCGGTGAAGGTCTCCAGTGGCGGGGCGGCCACAAGAGTCCCGCTGCCGCTCGATCCATCGAAGAGGGTCTCCATGAAATGGACCGTCGTCGCCTCACCGTCGCGCTGGTAGGTCCAGCTCTCGAGACCGTGGCGGGCCGAGAGGGTGCGAGCCTCTGGCTCACCGTGTCGGATGTAGAGCACCGCGCGGTCGTCGAGGTCGCCCTGGGTCGGCACGAAGTCTCGGAGCGACCCGAGGCCATACCCCGCGGCCGAGGTGCCGGCCGAGACGCGCATGACCTGTACCCCACCCCTCCCGGGATTCTGGCGGTAACGTGCCGTGGCCTGGTCGACCCGACGCACATGCTCCACCAGCCGGCCACCGGCCTCGAGACCGTCACGAGCGTCCCGCTCTGCCCAGAACGCTCTCACGAAGTGGGGTCTGGACGACGGCGCCGTCTCCCGCCACACCGCCCACTCGCCTGGTGTTGCGATCCAACCCAGGTCACGCTCGAAGAGCTCCCAGTCGGCCGGGGTGCGGGCGCGAGCTGCGCCTTCGAGGTAACTCGCCAAGCCGGCGGCATGCTGGCCGTTTCGCAACTGGTCGCGAGCGCGGGCGAGGAGTTCGGCAACCGTGGTATCGGCGACCTGGCCGAGCCCGGTTTGGGGGAGCATCTGGGGGGGACCAGCGAAGAGGACGGTGGCGCTGAAGGCGAGAGCGACAGACATCGTGACGGCTCCTGAAGGATTCACGGAGCTGTTGCGCAACCATCAGGCCGCAGGATGACGCGATACAAGCTGTTTCACTACAATGACTTGATCCAAGACACGTCGGCGCAGATGGCCCCCAATGTCCACTATTGAGGGCGCCATGTCCCGGCCATGACTCCAGATTCCTGCCTCAGGGCCTGGATTGGAGCGAGAGCCCCCACTGGAGGTGGAGAGCGAGGTTGGTGAGGTCGGCATGCCCGTCCGCAACGTTCACCCGCAGGCGAGCGACGGTGGTCTTGGCGGCAAACGAGGCGTGGAGCGGCCCAACGAGTTTGAACCGACGGGCCACCGTGCCCAGGAGGGTCCCACCGGCGAGTTCGTACCGAGACGAGAAGATCCCGCTCGCAAAGCTGTAGGACTTGCCGCGGATGTTGGAGATCGGGACGGCGAAACTTGGCCCCGCACCGACCCCGAACTCGAATCCGCCTCGACGCCAGTGGCGCTCGACGAGGAGGTTGTTGATTCCATTGGTGATCCGGAACCGGAAGACCTCGTCGGTGGGATTGTCGAGATAGAGCTTGTGGTGCATGTACTCGAAGGCCCAGGCGGAATTCCCCTTCCAATTCGAGACCCTCGCCGCGTAATACCATGTCGGCCGCCATGGGCGGGTCGACCAGTCGGCGTCGATGTGGATCTCCTCCTCCCCCTCCTGTGCGATCGTCAACGGCGTCCCGAGGTTGAAGGCGTTGCCAAACCACCCCTCGAGCCGCCACTGGGCGCTCGCGGCCGATGGCAGAACGAGCAGTGGCAACAGCACCGCAAGGGTCAGCGCGACAGGGGAAATCCGGCGGGGAGGGGACGTGGGCACGGGGCGACGCTCCAGAAAGGGCTCGAAGGGCAATCTACAGCCGCCGATCAGAGCCGCAGGGAGCTCGGGGGCGGAACGTGGTTTGCTGGTAAACAAACGGCCGAATCAGGTATATTTGTTGCTTAGTAGGCGGCCAGAGTGGCCAAGACAGGCTCTTGCGCCGTTCCGAACCCGGTGTTTTCGTTGAAGACGTTGTGGCAAGACAACTTACGGTATTCTGACGCCCCCGCCGACAGCCGTTGACGTGGCACGATGAAACCGGAGCAATCCAATTAGGGAGACAGAGATGCGTTACAGAGGTTTGGCATTGGTCGCTGCGCTGGCAGTGGTCGCACCGTTGGCGGCCCAGAGCAAGGGAAACGTGGAGATTGGCGGCTTCGGCCGGTACACCAGCTTCCCTGATTCCTATGAGCTCCGCGGTGACAACGCGAACAAGCTCGGCGGGGGTGCCCGTCTCGGCGTCTTCCTGAGCGACAAGTTCGCCATCGAACTCGACGGGTCCATCAACCCGACCGACCTCGCCGGCGACCAGGCCGTCATTCCGGCAAGCGCGGGGGCGCGGTCGATTCCGCTGCGCTACACCCCGTTCCACCTCTACGGCGTCTACAACCAGCCGATCGGTGAGAGCGTCGCCTTCATGATTGGTGGCGGTGCCAACTACACCAAGCTCACCAAGGGCATCGAGCAGTCCGATTTCGGTGTCGGTGCACTCGCCGGCTTCCGGATCAAGGCGCTCGACTGGCTGCACCTCCGCCTCGAAGGCACGGCGGACATGATCCCGAATGGCTTCAACGACGAGAGCAATGTCTATCTCGGCGCCCAGGCCGGCCTGTCGCTGGTCCTCGGCGGTTCGTGCAATCACGAGACCGACATGATCGGCATCCGGCCCTCGAGCACCACGCTTGAGCCAGGGCAGAGCGCGACCTTCATGGCCGACGCGACCTGGTGCGACAAGCCTGACGCGGTGGTCTACCGCCTCAGTGGGCCCGGCACCATCGACTCGCTGACTGGCCGCTACACGGCCACCACCGCGGGCACCGCCCGTGTCACTGCCTACTCACGCCGCGGTGGGTTGATGTCGAGTGCCAACGTGACGGTCCGTGCGCCGGCCCCGCCGCCGCCGCCACCGCCACCACCACCGCCACCGCCGCCACCGGCACGGCCGGCGTACGCGTTCCAGATGGAGATGGTGCACTACCGCTTCGACCGGTCCGACCTGACCGCCGGGGCGAAGGACACCCTGAACGCCGTGGCAACCACGCTGAAGGCACACCCTGAGGTGAATGTCGACATCATCGGCCACACCGACTGGGTCTACACCGAGGCGTACAACATGCGGCTCTCACAGGCCCGTGCCGAGACGGCGCGCAAGTACCTGATTGAGCAGGGCGTTGCCGCCGATCGCATCAGCATCAAGTGGCGCGGTGAGTCGGAGCCGGTTGCCGACAACAACACCTCGGCTGGTCGGGCAATGAACCGTCGGGCCGAGATCAAGCAGAACAACTGACGGTAGCGAACACGAAGAAGCCCCCGGCGAGCAATCGTCGGGGGCTTCTTCGTGTCGGTCACCGTCACGTCTCGGTCGGCAGGAACTCCGTCCGATACATCGCCAGCAGCTCGAAGAAATACGACAACGCCAGCGGACCGAGCAGCAGTCCGAGGATCCCCAGGTAGCTCACCCCCGCGATGGCCCCGACCAAGGTGATCATCGGATGGATCTGGGCATAGCGATTGGACACCCACGGCCGAATCAGGTTGTCGACGTTGCTGATGATGACCAGGCCGATCAGCACGAGGCCGACTGCCGCGCCCACCCTGCCATCGGTGTAGAGGACGATGGCACCCGGGAGCCAGACCAGCCCGCTGCCCAGCACCGGCAGGATCGAGAAGATCAAGGTGACCGCCCCCCAGAAGACGGCGTTGCCGAGCCCGAAGATCGAGAAGGTGATCGCCATCATCACCCCCTGGGTCAGCGCGGAGAGACCGGTGCCGATCACCGTGCTCTTCGTCACCGCGCTGAACCGCTCGCGAATTGCATCGGTGTTCTCATCGGAGAACGGAATGAACGGCCGTACCCAGCGCCACGCCGCGTCGGGATCCTGAAGGATGTAGTAGAGCCCGATCAGCGCGAAGATCACGTTCAGGGTGATCCGTGCCACCCTGCCGATCAGCGAGAGCGCCCCGCCACCGAGGAGACCAACCAACCGGGAGCCGAATTCGCGCAGTTGCTGTCCGACCGCGTAGCCGCCGATGGTCACTTCATCGAGCCGGTCCATCACCGGCGAGGCCACCACTGCCCCTGCTGCGTCCTGAGCCTGGCCCACGAGCAACGAGATGATCCAAGTGAACGGCAGGATGATCCCGACCAGCGCCACGGTGATCACCAGCGACGTGGCGAGGGTCTTCCTGCGGACACGAGGCACCAGCCACTCGTGCAGCGGCGCCAGGATGATGTAGAGGACCGGCGCTCCGATGAGCCCGGAGGCATAGGGGAGCAGCGCGATCAAGATGGCCAGCCCGAGGGCGGCGACGAGGACAGCGGCCTGCTGGTGCTTGGTGTCGAGGAATGCCATGGAGCGAAACGGTAGGGGGTTCCCTTCGAGTGCGCCAGTTTCTGGGGCGGTGTTCCGTGTTGAAACCTGCGGGGTCAATCAATCGTCTGGCGGCCATGCTCATGAATGCTGCCGCGGTCGGTCTCCGGACCCTTGCCGCCAATCCCCTGCGGACCTTCCTCTCGGCCCTCGGCGTGATCATCGGAACCGCCGCACTGGTGGCCGTCCTGGCCCTCGGCGACGGCATGGAACGCTTCGCCCGTGAACAGATCTCCAGCAAGACCTCGCTGCAGCTCTTCATCGTTGCCCCGCAGACGGGGAACCGGGTCGACGGCGTCTGGTTTCCTCGGGCGGATACGGTGGCCCTGGGACCCGATGACCTTACGACTCTCTCGGCCCGCCTGACCAGTGGCGTGACCCTCTCCCTGCGACGGTCGGGAGCCGCCGAACTCGGCGGCCTGATCACCGACTCGATTCGGGCCGCCCGGGTGGAGGCGATTCTTGGGGGGCTTCAGGTCGTGCCGGACTCGCTGTTGGTGAGTGGCCGATTCCTCACCGCGGCCGAGATGGCGGGCGACGCGCGGCTCGCCTTCATCACCCCTGACCTTGCCGCCCTCATCGACCCGACTGGCGAGGCGGTGGGCCGCACGGTGCTCCTCGCGGGCACGCCCTTCGAGGTCATCGGGGTGGCCGGGACCGTTGAGGCCGACCAGGTGAACCTCAGCGTCCAGGTGCCGTTTGGCGCCTATGCGGCGGCGGTCCTCCCCGGCCAGCACCAACCGGTCTCCATCGTGGGCACGGGTGAGCGCGTGGAGGAGATGGCGCAGGTCGTCGACACGGTCCGCGCATGGAGCGAGGGCCGCAGCCCGGATGGGCTGACCGTCACCAACCAGACCCGCTTCCTCGACGAGATCAAGCAGGGGATGTTGATCTTCAAGTTGCTCATGGGGTCGATCACCGGGATCGCACTGATCGTCGGTGGCATCGGCATCATGAACGTGCTGCTCGCCTCGGTCATCGAACGGACCCGAGAGATCGGCGTCCGGCGGGCCGCCGGTGCGCAGCGGCGCGACATCCTGGCGCAGTTTCTTGCCGAATCGGTGGTCGTGAGCGGAGCCGGCGCCGTGGCGGGCCTGATGCTCGGGTTGGCGGCGGCCTTCGGCATCACTGCCTTCATCCGCAGCCAGAGTCAGGCGGATCTCTACGCCGCCTTCACGATCACGACAGTGGTGATCGCAGCCTCGATCGCCGTGGTGATCGGCCTGGTGTTCGGGATCTACCCGGCCCTGCGGGCGGCGCGGCTCTCACCGATCGATGCAATCCGGACGGAGTAGGCGTCAGTCGGTTGGCGTCGCCAACGAATCCAAGACCGGGCCCAGCAGCTGCCAGACATTCTCCGCCACCCGACGCGATCCTTCGACGTTGGGGTGAATGCCGTCGGCGAGGTTGAATCGAGGATTGCCGGCCACCCCGTCGAGGAGGAATGGCAGGAACAGTGCGTCGTGGTCTCGTGCCACGGCCGGGAAGAGCGCTCGGAAGCGATTGCCGTACTCGGCGCCCAGGTTGGGGAGCGCCTCCATCCCGGCCACGATCACAATCGGTCGGGGATCGAGTCGGTCGAGTCGG
>JAHEFN010000392.1 GCA_024640185.1 Gemmatimonadota bacterium
GGGGAGTGAGGCGGCCTCGGCCTCGGTCCCGGTCCACGGATCTCCGGCCTTCTGGGTCGCCTATGGCGACCCAGCGTCGCCCCATCGGCGTGGTCGCGTGGGTGGTGGATTGGGGCGGCTGCGACCACGCTGATCGAGCGAGCGGCGGCCTCCCTCTGCGCCGGAAGAACCAGGCAGTGGCGCGCTACCCGTGGAGTGCCCGGTAGCGCCATTGTGCGAATCGCGACGCGCTGCCGGGGCGGTCTTCCGGCACAATGGCGTACCCGGCACGTCCCAATGAACGCCCCTAAAGCGTGCCCGGGTGCGGCCTCGGTCCCGGGACCGAGCCTCACACCCTCAAGCCTCCGGCATTTCGATGTCCAGTCCCTCCACCGGCGCCGATCGCGAGTATCGCCAGAGCGCCAACGCCGCTTCCACCACCAGCCAGACCGCGATGGCCGAGATGATCCCGCCGACCACGAGAAGCGCGGTGTTGCCGTCGGCCGCATAGCTGCGCAGCTTGTTGGTCATGGCGATCACCGTCGTGACCATCATGAAGATCATCGGGATGAGGTAGGGCAGTGCGAAACGCCGCCGCTGGATGAGGTAGAGCGAGACCACCAGCAACGCGAGCCCCGCCAACAGCTGATTTGTCGAACCGAAGAGCTGCCACAGGGCGAGACCGGCCGACTTGCCCTCGATCTTGTAAAAGGCGAAGAACGAGATCGCGCCGACCGCCAGGGTCGAGGTCAGATAGCGGTTGCCGAGGAGCCTGAGCCTGAGGGTGGCGCCGATCTCCTCGATGTTGTAGCGCAGCAGCCGGGTCGCCGAGTCCAGCGTCGTGAGCGCGAAGCTGACCACCACCACCGCGATGAGGGTGCGGGCGGTGGCCTCGGGGATTCCGAGGGTGGCGACAAAGCGGGTCGAGCCCTCGATGAAGGCGCTCATGGAGCTGCCGAGGCCCTGAATCGAGCCCCAGTCGTGGTAGTGGTGCTTCCACGCCCCCACCGAGACGAAGCCGGCGGTGCAGGCGAGCACCGAGGCGAGACCGAGCAGCGACTCGCCGACCATGGCGCCGTAGCCGATGGGGCGGGCGTCGGTCTCGCGGTCGAGCTGCTTTGCGGTGGTGCCCGAGGAGACCAACGAGTGGAAGCCCGACGCCGCGCCGCAGGCGATGACGATGAAGACGAAGGGGTACATGGGCGGTGCGCCCTCGGGATGGGCGTCGATCACCGGCGAGACGAACTCGGGCCGCAGGACGAAGAAACCGATGTAGGTCAGCCCGAGCCCGAGATAGAGCAGCAGCGAGTTGAGAAAATCTCGGGGTTGGAGCAGCGACCACACGGGCAGCACGGAGGCGAGCCAGGCGTACGCCAGCAGGATCCACGTCCAGCCCCCCACCGAGGCCCACTTCACCGGCATCATCGGGGAGGCGATCACAACGGCGAGAGTGATGAAGAACGCCACCGCGATGAGCTTCCAGAGGTTCCAGCCCTTTCTTCGCACCAGCCAACCGATCGCCAGCGCGAGCAGGAGGATCACGGCCGAGGGCACCACCGACTCGGGGTAGTACGTCGTCTCCGGCGTCGAACCGGCCGAGAAGAGCAGTGCGACGACATAGGCGAAGACGCCCATCGCGAGGGCGACCGCGAAGAAGATGATGGCGTGCATGAGCGATTTGGCCCGCTTGCCCATGAGGCTCTCGGCGATGGCGCCGACCGACATGCCCCGGGCCCTGGCCGACACGACCAAGGCGCCGAAATCGTGGACGCAGCCGACGACGATCGCGCCGCCGACGACCCAGAGCATGGCCGGGAGCCAGCCCCAGATCACCGCGATGGCGGGCCCGAGCATGGGCGACAGCCCGGTGATGGACGCGTAGTGGTGGCCGAAGAGCACCAGCCGGTGGGTCGGGACATAGTCGATCCCGTCCTCTAAGCTGTGAGCCGGCGTCGGGTGGTCGGCGCGAAGGGCGAAGACCTTGGTCGCGAGGAACCGCGAGTAGAAGGCATAGCCCACGAAATAGACCGTAAAGCAGATGAGCACGACAACGACTGGCGGCATGGCACCCCCGATTTGCGACCGTCAGATGATAGCGCGGACGGCGGCCCGAACGGCGGCGGCGGCGGCCGGGGATGAGGGAATCAAGGCACTCCCGAACCCGATTCTCCCGTCGCGCTCCCCGTGGGAGCCACCTTTCGCATTGTTCGGGATCAGCGCAGTGC
>JAHEFN010000108.1 GCA_024640185.1 Gemmatimonadota bacterium
CCGCCGGCAATATCGATGGCCGTGCCGTGGTCTGGCGAGGTGCGAACAAATGGCAGTCCGAGGGTGATGTTCACGCCCCGCCCGAAGGAGGCGACCTTGATCGCGGTCATGCCGACATCGTGGTACGGCGCGAGGACGGCGTCGAATTCGCCGCGCATCGCCCGCACGAAGACGGTGTCGGCAGGGATCGGCCCGCTGGCGCCGAGGCGCTCGGCCGCCGGTGCCAGGATCCGCTGTTCCTCGTCTCCGAAGAGGCCCTGCTCCCCGGCATGGGGATTCAGGGCACAGAGGGCCAGCCGCGGTTCGGCGATCCCGAACCACTCCTGGAGGGCCTTCCGGGTCACCTCGCCGGTGCGGACGATCTTGTCGGCCGTGAGCACCAGCGGCACGTCGCGAAGCGGCAGGTGGGTGGTCACCAGGACGACCCGTAGCCGGTCGCTGGCGAGCATCATCGCCACATCGACCCCACCAGCCAGCGTGGCCAGCCATTCGGTGTGCCCCGGAAACGGGAAGCCGGCGAGGTGCAGCGCATGCTTTTCTGCGGGGGCGGTGACGATGGCATCCACCTCGCCGGCGAGGGCCAGCTGCGCCGCCCGCTCGATCGCCCGACCGGCAATCAGCCCGGCGTCGACCGCCCGAGCCCGAGCGATCCCCTTCTGGGGGCGCCGCCACGACCCGACGGCCTCACGGCGGTCGGCGGGGATCGCCTCGACCTGTTCCTTGGAGCCGAGGAGGGTGACGTGGGCGTCGACCCCCCGGGCCAGCGCCGCCGTCACGATCTCGGGCCCGATCCCACGGGGATCACCGAGCGTGATGGCGAGCCGGACCGGGGTGCTCACAGCTCGTGAATGTCGATGTAGGTCTTTTTGCGCAGGTCGGCGAGGTAGCGGTCGCGACCCATGGCATCACCGAGCCCGCGGCGAAGGACTTCGCGCATCTGATCGTAGGGAGCGGGGCCGGCAGGGACCCGACCGGTCACCTTGACGAACCCGAACTTGCTCAGCAGCGGCTGGCCCTCCACCGAGAGCTCGAAGACCTGCGAGACCTGGCCGCTGTCCACGCCGGCAATGGCCGCCTGATACGCCGGTGGCATCGAGTCGATCACCGCCCCGCGTGCCTCGCGCTCCTCGGCGGCGTCATGGTGGATCGCCTGCAGCGAATCGAAGGGCAGCCCGCCGACCACCAGCCGGCGCACGTCCTCCGCGATCCTGCGGGCCTCCGCGAGACTCGCGGAGTCCACCGGTGGCGCAATCAGGATGTGCCGCACCAGGCGCTCGGTCGGGTTGATCCGTTCCACCTGGATGATGTGATAGCCGAACGGTGACTTGACCGGCTCGGAGATCGCCCCGCGTGGCAGGGTAAAGGCCGCCTGCTCGAATTCCCGGACAAACACCCCTCGGCGTTGCCAGCCGAGCGAGCCGCCGGTCGCCGCGCTGCCGGGATCCTGCGAGAACCGCTTGGCGAGGACCTCGAACTCGGCCCCATCACGCAGCGCCGCCACCAGCGAATCTGCCAGCCGCTTGCTCTCGACCAGTGCGGCCTCCGACGGCTTGGGCCGGATGAGGATCTGCCGGAGTGAGACCGACGGCGGCCGCATCTGCATCTCATCTCGATGGAGATCGTAGTACGCGCGGATCTCGCGTTCGGTCGGTTCGATCGGGGCGAGGGTGCCTTCGCCCTGCAGCTTCTCGATGAACCGGTTCTTGAAGAGCTCGCGGCCCTGCTTCTCGACCATCCAGCGCCGGTAGTCCTCGATCCCGAGGAAGCCGGCCCCCCGCAACTCCGCCTGGAAGACCTCCTCGGACGCCACGGCGGCCCTGGTCCGCCGCATGACGGCGTCCACCGCATCCTGGATCTCCAGCGAGGTCACCTTCACCATCGTGTCACGGATCGCCTGCTGGTACATCAGCTCATCATTGATGAGCGTATCGAGCATCTGGCGCATCTCCAGGCGGACCTGCTCCGGATCGGTCGGCGGCTGCCGCTGGAGGAACGAGTAGCGGGTGTAGAACTCCTCCTGGAGCTGCGTGAAGGTGATCGCGACATTGCCGACCACGGCCGCCACCCGGTCGATCGGCTCCTCCGCCGCCGGCTCCTGGGCGGACAGCGGCGTGGCCGCCCACCCCACGAGGAGGCACGCGGCCAGCGGCAACCACACCAGACGCCTGCCGCTCATTGACCGTCCGGCAATGGCGCGCCACCGGTCGCCGGCTGCAGCGGCCCGGCGGTTCCGGGGATCGGCGGGCCACCCGGGGCCTGCTCGAGGGCCCCCGCCCCGGCCTGCTCGGCCGCGAGGCGTTCCGCTGCCATCGAGACCACCTGCTGGATCCCTGCCGGGTTGACGAACGCCTTGCTGTTGCCCGCCAAGGTCCAGGCCAGCATCCCGGGAAGCAGCCGGAGGCGATTCTGCCCGGTGATCTGCTCATCGAAGAACCGATCGACCCGAAGCGCGGCGGCCCGACGGCGATCGGCGATCGGGGCACTCGGATCGATGACGTCCTCGTGCAGGCCGATGACGGTCTTGAGGGTGTCGATCGAGGCCAGGTACGCCCCGGAGATCGCATCCCACTCGTCGGTGGTCAAGCCGACATTCGCCTCGGCGGCATCGCGGAGCAGCAGATACTGCCGGGCGACGTCGGTGAGGAACGGCTCGATGAGCGAGTCGGGGAGCTGCTTCAGCTGGTCCATGATCTGGGGACCCTGCCCGGGATCCTGCGTCATCGCCCGGATGAACCGCGCCATCATCCCCTCGGTGAGGGCACCATCCCGATAGGTGACCAGCTTCCCCTTGCCGTCCCGCGCCGCACTGAGGTTGTCGATCACCTTGCGGGCCTTCGCCGCGGCCCCACCGGCGACCTTGACCTCGTTCACTTCGTCGAGCTCGGCGAAGTAGGCGGTCTGCATCGCGCCGACCAGTTGTGGGCCGAGCCATTCCTCGAGGCGACCGGACGCTTCGGCCAGCGAGGGCCGACGAATGATGTGGAACCCGAACGAGGTCACCACCACGTCGCTCAGCTCACCCGGAGCGAGCAGCCAGGCGGCGGAGTCGAAGGCGGGCACGAAGGCACCACGCGGCGATGGCGGCAGGTAGCCGCTGTCGGCCTGCGCCGACGGGTCGCCGGAGTTCTGCAGCGCGATGGCGCCGAAGTCTGCCCCGCCCTTCGCCTGGGCGAGCAGCGCGTCGGCCTGGCGACGGGCCGCGACACGCACCACCTCGGGCGCCCCGCCGTCGACCGTGATCAGGACATGCTGCAACACCCGGACGTCATCGGCGTTGTAGGCACTGTCAATCGCCTCGGGGGTCACCGTGGCCCGTCGGGCGACCAGGGTGTCGATCCAATGCCCGGCCGTGAATTCGGCAACATCCACCCACATCGCCTCGGCGATCGTGGTGGAGTCCGCGGCGATGGAGCCATCGGCAACCGCCTGGGCGAAGAGCGTGTAGTCCATCCAGAGCGAGGCCACGAACTCGGCCGCCTGGGCATTGGCATTGAGGCCCTTGACCTGGGTCAGGATGTCGACGACCCTCGCCGTCGGCAGCTCCTGCCCAGCTGCTTCGGCCGCGATATCGGCATGTGCCGTGAAGGCGTCACCGTCACAACCCACCAGAGAAATTGCCAGGAAACCAGCCAGGAACATCGAACGACGCATCGGACTCCTCGAATCGGTAAGAGAACGCTGGGACGTCATGCGACCACTTGTCGCAGGGCGCGGACCAGCGCGGGAATGATCTGCTCGCCGCCGAGCCGGACCAGTCGGAGCGAGAGTGGAACCGTGCGGCGGACCTCGGCGGCCAACTGCACATCATCAAGGGCCTGGGTGAGGCCAGCCATCCGCGGCGTGGCACCCTGCCGGAACGAGAGCCGTGCCTCGTTGCCCCGGACCAGCACGTGCTGCACCCCGAGACTGGCGCCGAGGGCGCGCAGCCGACCCATGTCCAACAGGGCATCCGCCTCGGGCGGCAGCGGTCCGAACCGCTCGCGCAGTTCATCTCGCAACTCATCAATGTCGCCGGGGGCCACCGCCCGCGCCAGTCGGCGATAGAGGTCGAGCTTGGTGCCGTCATCGGCCACGAACGCATCCGGCAACCTCGCCGGGATGTCAAAGTGGACGTCCGGCGGCGCCGGGGCCTCCACGGCGCCCTTCTGCCCCCGGAGGTGGGTCACCGTCTCCTCGAGCCACCGGAGGTAGAGATCGAAGCCCACCGCATGGGCGTGGCCCGACTGTTCCGACCCGAGGAGGTTCCCCGCCCCCCTCAGCTCCATGTCCCGGAGGGCGATCCGGTAGCCAGCCCCCAGCTCGGTATGGTGCTCGAGGACCTTCAGGCGTTCCTCCGCCGCCTGATCGATCACGTCGGGGACCAGCAGGTAGCAGTAGGCGCGCCGATGACTCCGGCCCACCCGGCCGCGCAGCTGGTAGAGCTGGGCGAGGCCGAACCGGTGGGCATCATGCACGATCATCGTGTTGGCATTCGCCACGTCGAGGCCCGATTCGACGATCATGGTGGAGACGAGGATGTCCACGTCGCCCACCACAAAGGCCTGCATCACGTCCTCGAGCTGGTCGGCCGGCATCTGCCCATGGCCCACCGCCACCCGCGCCCTGGGGGCCAGGGCGCGGACCCGGGCCGCGATGGTCTCGATCGTCTCGATCCGGTTGTGGACGAAGTAGACCTGGCCACCACGGTCGAGCTCCCGGGCCATGACCTCCTCGAGCAGGGCGTCATCCCACGGCTCGACAAAGGTCAGGATCGGCGACCGATCGCGTGGCGGGGTCTCGATCACCGTCATGTCACGGAGGCCCGCCAGTGACAGGTGCAGCGTCCGGGGAATCGGTGTCGCGGTGAGGGTCAGCACATCGACGGCCAGCCGGAGCTGCTTGAGCCGCTCCTTGTGTCGCACGCCGAAGCGATGCTCCTCGTCGACCACCAAGAGCCCGAGGTCGTGAAAGATGATGTCCTTCGAGAGCAACCGATGGGTCCCGATCACGATGTCCAGGCCCCCGCCGGCGAGCCGCTCCACCGTGGCCTTCTGCTCCTTCGCCGTTCGGAAGCGCGAGAGGACCTCCACCGTCACCGGATAGTCGGCGAGACGATCGGCAAACGTCCGCACGTGCTGCTCGGCGAGGATCGTCGTCGGCACCAGGACGGCGACCTGCTTGCCGCCCTGCACCGCCTTGAAGGCGGCGCGGACCGCCACTTCGGTCTTGCCGTAGCCGACATCGCCCACCAGCAGGCGGTCCATCGGCTGGGGCCGCTCCATGTCGCGCTTGATGTCGTCGGTCGCCGTGCGCTGGTCGGGCGTGTCCTCGTAGAGGAACGACGACTCCAGCTCGCGCTGCCACCGGCTGTCCGGCGGAAAGGGGTAGCCGGCGCTCACCTGTCGACGGGAATAGAGGTCGAGCAACTCGGCGGCCATGGCCTGGATCGCCTGTCGGGTCCGGTCGCGGACCTTCTTCCATTTCGGTCCACCGAGCCGGTGGATCTTGGGCGGCGGCCGGTCGCCATCCTCATCCCCCGCCCGGTACCGCTCCAACTGGTCGATCCGATAGAGCGGCACGTTGAGACGATCGCCGCCCTCATACTCGAGCACGGCCACCTCGATCTCCCCACCATCGACCGTGATCGTGCTGATGCCGCGATAGACCCCGATGCCGTGGTCGAGGTGCACCACGTAGTCACCGATGTTGAGACTGCCGGTGACCGTGGAGGGTGCCGCCTGGCGATAGCGGCGGCTGCGCCGCAGCCGACGCGCACGGCGGAAGATCTCGTGGTCGGTGAGCACGCGGAGCGTCGGCATGACGAAGCCGCCATCGAGCGCCCCGACGACGAGGGAGGTTCCCACCGGTCGGAAGCCGTTCTCCTCGAGCAATTCATCGAGGCGCTCCCGCTGGCCATCATTGTCGCAGAGCACCAGGGTCGGCACACCGCTGCCGAGGAGTCCCCGCAGCCGCGAGAGATCGCGATTCACCCGCTCCGGAGGGAAGAACCCCATCTGGTGGTCGGCGACCTCGTCACGAAGGACCAACCGGGCGAATCGCTCGAGCGCCTGCTGCCACTGTTCGGGGTCGACAAACAGCTCCTCGCGCGGCGGGGCGTCCTCCCCGAGGCGCATGGCGATCTCGCGGTGATGTTCGGCCTCACGCCAGGCACGGCCGACCTCCTCCGCATCGGGGTGCGGGGCATCCTGGACGACCACCGTGTCACTGGGGAGCAGGTCGAGCAGGGACCGCCGTGAACTGCTCCCGGTCTGTGCACGAACCGGCGTGATCCCACTGCTCTTGATCGGCAGGACGGTGACATCGGGGAGTTCGGTGCCGCTCCGTTGCGTCGTCAGGTCGAAGGTCCGCAGGGTGGCGACCTCATCACCCCACCACTCCACCCGCACGGGCGCCGGCATGCCGAAGCCGTAGAGGTCGACAATCCCCCCGCGCACCGAGAACTCGGCGACCTCGGCCACCTGACCGACCCGCTGGTAGCCCATCCCCTCGAGCGCCTCGACCACCGCACTGAGTGGCAGGTGGGCGCCGGCCGTCACCTGGAGGCGCAAGGCGTCCAGGGCGTCGGGCACCGCCGTCCGCTCTGCCGTGGCCCGCGCCGTGGTGACGAGGACCTGCAGCGCGCCGCCGAGGAGGGCCTCGAGCGTCTCGATCCGTTCGCCCGCGATCTCGTAGTGGGGCTCTTCCTCCGCGAGACCTTCCCGCTGGGGATAGAGTGCCACCCCATCGCCAAGCAGCTGCTGGAGGTCGGAGAGCCATCGCTCGGCGTCGGCGGGCGTGGTCGCGATGACCACCACCAGGCGCCCCGCCCCGACACGCCCAGCCAGCCAACTCGTCATCACAGCCCCGCTCGAGCCGACCAGGCCACCGAGTCGCAGCGTCGACCCCCGCGGCGGCAGCAGCGGTTCGAGTTCCAGGACCGTTGGGCACCGGGTGAACGCCTCGAGGATCGGCGTGAGCACGGCGCGGGCGGGAGTGGTGCTGGCTGAAGCGGTCAGGAGGACGCCGTCGCGGTTGGGGTGGAGAACAGACGAATACCGGCCACCCCACATCTCGCCGGATGTGCGGTGGTCGGTCGCGGGCGGGAACGTATGGGGGTGACCGGGGCCGGTCAACGCGCCGGGCGGCGACCAGCCACCACGGTCTCGGCGAGCACCAGCACCAGGGCGAGCCCCAGCAGGAGCGGGCGCAGGTCCCCGCGGCCGCCCGCCCCGAAGGCAATCCCGGCGGCATCGCCCAGGTCATGGACCCGCGCCCCCGGCCAGGCCGCGCGCAACTGGGCATCGTCGGCACGGACCAACGCCGATTCACGGGGATCAATGGTGACCGTGATCGCCCCGACGGTATCCGGACCGCTGAGCAACCAGACCACACCGGGAGCGAGGGGCGTCCACTGGGCCCCGCCCTCGACCGGCTGCGACGCGGCGCCTCCAGCGGCAATGGCACCGACCCGCTCCGGGAGGGCGATCGGCACGCCGACCACTGCCTCAGGGAGCG
>JAHEFN010000109.1 GCA_024640185.1 Gemmatimonadota bacterium
GGGCGTAGTGCTGGAACACCATGCCGCAACGCCGGGCGAGGGCATCCTCCCCGGTCACGTCGCGATCGCCGAGGCGAATCCGTCCGGCATCGGCGCGTTCGAACCCGGCGATCAGGCGCAGGAGGGTGGTCTTGCCGCTGCCGCTGGGGCCGAGCAAGGCCACCAACTCACCATCATGCACATCGAGGGAGATCCCCCGGACGACCGGCGTCTCGCCGAAGCGCTTCTCGACGCCCTCGAGGGAGACACCGCTCATGGCGTCGCTGACCCGGTGCCGCGCACCCGCTGATCCCAATACCGCATCCACTCTGCTCCCTTCGCTGCGAGAAGCTCCCAATCCATCTCGGCCGTCACCATCCGACGCTCCACGTCGGCCACCCACGACGGGACGCGCTCCAGCGGCAAGTCGTGACGGGCAGGCAGTCGCCAATTCCGTTCGGCGGTGAGGATCTGCATGTCGACACTGCCGACAAATTCCATGAACGTCTCCGCTGCCGCGCGCTCCTTGGCGCCACGCACGATCCCGATCGCATCATCGATCACGACCGTACCGCTGCTGGGGAAGTTGTAGGCAAACGGCAGTCCCCTGGCCTGGGCGATCAGGATATCGGGCAGGTTCCAGATGCTCACCGTCCCCTCTCCCCTGGCCAGCTTCTGGTCGAGGATCGCCGGATTGAGCGCGTAACTTCGTGTCTGGCCGTCGAGCCGCCTGAGCCAGGCCATTCCCTGGGCGGTGTCGCCGGTCGCCGCGATACCCCGATAGATGATCAGTCCCCAGATCGCCCGCATCGTCCCGCTGGCCACCGGGTCACGGATCAGGATCTCGTCATGCCACCGGGGCGCCAGCAGGTCGTCCCAATCGGCGGGGGCGGAGTCGAGTGGCACCAGGTTGCTGTTGAAGGAGATCGCCGCTGGGGTCCGGTAGAGCGGCCAGAAACGACCCTCTGGTCCGATCCCCGCGCTGTCGACCGCACCACCCCACGACGGCGAGGACGGGTCGAGGACACCCTCGGCCACCCCCCGTGAGAAGATCGTGGTCGGACCACCGAACCAGACATCGGCGACGGGATTCGGATTCTCGAAACGGAGCCGATCAAGCACCTCCTGACTCCCCATGTCGAGCCAGCGCATGTCGATATCGGGATGGGCCGCCTCGAAGCGCTCCTCGATCAACTCCAGCAGCGGGCGATCATGCGGGGAGTACACCGTGAGCGGCACCCGACCATCCTGGTAGCAGGCGGCCGTGAGTACCAGCACCAGCGCTGTGACTCCTCGCCATCTCCCCTGCTCCCACACTCGCCAACCGTCCACGTCTGTCCCTTCCAGTTTCTTGCCTTCGGTCTCGGGTTCTTCGTTTCCCACGGCGCTGCGCAGAGGGGCACCCTCGATGAGCGAAGGTCGGTACTTCGCCGCGCATCGCTCGCCCACACACGGAGAGACCGAGTGCGGCGAATCCGAGCTTCGTGAATCGAGTCGGTGCCGCCTCGAAGCAGAGCAATCGGGTCAACTACCGCCGTCGCCGCTCTCCACGTTCCGTTCTTGCTACTCCCCTATCGCCAGCAGGTTCGCAAACAACCGCCACGCGCCGGGGACCGCCGCCGGCAACTGCCGGAAGAAGGCCAGCCCCGTGTACACCACGGTGCCCTGGCCATATGCCGCCACCAACAGCCCGCCCAATTGGTCGCCCTCGCCGGGATCGTGGCTCTCGAGCACCGGCGTCCAGGCGGCATCCCAGTCACGGGCGAAGTAGAGGCCCCGCTCCTGCACCCAATCATCAAAGTCCGCAGCGGTGATCCGATTCGGCGTGGTGGCAAGCGCGCCGGCCGTCGGCAACAGCTGGACCGCGGCGGTCTGGTCGGTGACCCGATCGTGCGGGCGACCGATCGTGAACGGATACGGCGCGAAACCGCCACTCACGTATTGGTATTGCTGGTATTGGGTGATCAGGGTGCCACCCGCCTCGGCGAAGGCCAGCAGCCGGGGGTGTGCCCGGCGCACCGCGTCGTCGACCTCGTAGGCACGGGGGCCCAGCACCACCACATCGAGGGAATCGAGGATCGCCCCCTCGAGATCGGCGGCGGTGAGCAGCCTGATCGGCACCCCTGCCGCGTCGAGCGCCTCGGGAATCGCGTCGGCCGCGCCGCGGAGGTAGCCGATGGCGAGGCCAGGCTGGAAGGTGACGGGGGCCACCACCACCCGGGCCTCGGCAGCCTCAAAAAGGATGCGCGGTCGAATGTGCGGGTATGCCACTCGGCGCATCGCCACCCGAAGCGTGTCACCGCCGATGGTGGCCTGCGCGTGGAAGGACACCTCGCCAGATGCAGGGTCGGTCGGTGCCGTGACCGTGAAGAGGAGGGTGCGACGCTCCCCCTCACGGGTGAGGGTGAGCACCCGCGGTGGGTCGACGTGCCAGCCCGCGGGGACCACCAACTCGACGCTCGCCTCGACCGTGTCGCGGGAGGCGTGCTCGACGGTGACCGTGAAGTCGCGCGAACGGAGCGAACGCGGCCAGAGCATCGCGCCGGGCGAGAGATCGAGTACCACCTGCGGCACGATGGTGACCGGGCGGCGCACTTCGCCGAGTCCCTGATCCAGGGAGCGGGCGGTGACGTCGATGGTACTGCCGGCGGCACGGCCGTCGCGCCAGCGAAGGGCAATCGTGGCCTGCAACGGCGGCTCGAACGGCTCGCCCCAATTGGCCGGATCGCCACCCCACTCATAGAGGGCACTCTCTGGTGCATTCCGGAGGTAGTACGGTTGCTCCGGCCGGGCCCCGTGAGCGACCTGGAGGGGAATCGTGCAGCGACCGAGTTGCCCGGGAGCGAGCATCATCTCCACCGCACATCCGTTGGCGACCGTGTCGGGCTGCCAGCCCGGATGTGGCGACCAGGATGGGGAGGCCCACACGGTGTCGGTTCCGGTGTTCCAGGTGAGCACCGTCAGGGGGACCGACTGACCTGGAGTGACTTCGTCATCCTCCACCCAGGCGTCGGTGATCATCCCCTGCTGCGCCAGCACCAACGCATCGCGGTGCCGTGCTTCGACGCGCCGGCCCGCCGGGATCCCGGCGAAGATCGAGTCGCCGGCAGCGGCCTCGATGCCAGGGGCCAGCCGTTCGAGTTCAATCCGGGTCGAGGAGGGGCCGAGCTCCTCCAACAGCCCCATATCCTGCGAGCGATGGCGTGAGCGGGCCCTCATCGCCAGCTGATGGAGCGAAATCCCGAGTCCCGGGGCGAGCGCGCTGCCATCGAGGATGATCCCCTCACCCTCGGCCACGCGCCGGTTGCGATAGAACTTGGCCGGTGCCCAGGGCTCGAGCCCCTCCTCGGTCCTCAACTCCCCGAAGCGTTCGCTGTCGCCGGCCGCGAGGTAGGCGTCCAGGGCCACGATCCCGGCGGCCTGATGGTGGCCGTGGCCATCGGCCGGGGTCCCCAGCCAGGTGGAGATGACCACATCAGGGCGAAATCGCCGCAGGACCCTGACGATATCCTTGATGAGGGAGTCGCGTGGCCAGTAGCGGAAGGCCTCCTCGGGCGACTTGCTGAAGCCGAAATCGTAGGCGCGGGTGAAGAACTGGTGGGCGCCGTCGAGCCGACGGGAAGCGAGCAGCTCGCCGGTCCGGACCACCCCGAGGGCGGCACCGAGCTCGCCGCCGATGAGGTTCTGGCCGCCCTCACCGCGCGTCAGCGAGAGGTACCCGGTCTCGGCCCCGTACCCCCGGGAGAGGATGGTGATGAGCTCGGTGTCCTCGTCATCGGGGTGAGCCCCGATGACCAGCACCCGATAGGGATTGCCGATCGCCCGCTCCGCCTGAATCAGGCCGATCGCACCGCCGGTCCCGGGACTGGCGTCCTGAGCCACCAGCGGAGAGCCGAGCAGCATGGCCCAAGCGAGCGTGGCCGCGATCGGGTGGAGTGGAGTGACTCTCATCCGTCGTCGGTCTTGCGGGCTTCCTCGGTCTTGTGGGCTGCTTCACGTTCATGTTCCCGACCGACGATGAACGCGAGCACGAAGGCGATCAGTGCCCCGAGCAGCAGGGAGTATCCGGCACCGCCCTCCACCTGGTAGAGCAGCAACAGCATTCCTCCCGACACGGCGATCGTGCCAATCCCTCGCAGGACCTCATCGGCATTCCGCCAGGCGGTCTGACGACCCCAGTTGATGGCCATGATCAATCCGACGAGGCCGAGCGCGCCGATGCCGTACCAGATCATGATCCACCAGCGCAACCCAATCATTGGCGGGTCCGAGAGATGGGGGGGTGGAAGGAGGCGGGGGAACGGTGAAACGGTAGCCGCCGCAGGCGGTGAGGCCAAGGGGTCACGCCGAACACCGCTCGCAGGGACACCCGGCCAGGAGGCTCTCAAAGGTGAACAGGCCGGTGGCGTGGCCGTCACTCCAGCGGACGCGGATGGCATACGCGCCCACCAACTCCACCGCCTCCGGCCGGATGTCGTCGGGCACGCTGGCGGGGTCGAGCAGCGGCCGGTGGGTCATTTCGTCGACACAGGCCGCACAGGGACAGGCCAGCCGCAGTGGGCGAGCCGGGTAGCGGCCAGTGTGCCCCTCGGCATCCCAGCGGATCTCGAGTCCCCCGTCCGTCCGCCGGATGGCCACCGGCACCACATTGCGTTCAGCCACACCCCCCCCGCTGACGGCGTTAGTTTTCTGCTGACACCACCCAACATCTTAATCGCGAGAACGACTCTGCCATGACGCATCCTGATCCGTTCAACGCCCGCCGGACCCTCGCCGTCGGTGAGACCTCGGCCCTCATCCACGACCTCGAGGCGCTTGAGCGCGCCGGGGTCGGCACCCTGGACCGGCTGCCGTTCTCGATCCGTGTCCTCCTCGAGAATGCCTTGCGACATCTCGGCCGGGGGATGGTGACCGAGGAGCATGTCCGGGCCCTCGCCACCTGGTCGCCCGAAACGGCTGGCAAGGGAGAGATCCCGTACATGCCGGCCCGGGTGGTGCTCCAGGACTTCACCGGGGTGCCCTGCGTGGTCGATCTCGCGGCGATGCGAGACGCGATGGCCCGAATGGGCGGCGATCCGCAGAAGATCAATCCGGTGGTGCCCTGCGACCTGGTGATCGACCACTCGGTGCAGGTCGACCACTACGGCAGCGCCGAGGCGGTCAAGCTCAACGTCGCCCTCGAATTTGAGCGCAATGCCGAGCGGTATCAGCTGCTCAAGTTCGCCCAACAGGCCTTCGAGAACTTCCGGGTGGTGCCACCGGGGATGGGGATCGTCCACCAGGTGAACCTCGAGCACCTCTCCCCTGCGGTGCAGGTCCGCGAGCAGTACGGCGAACTGACCGCCTACCCCGACACCCTTGTGGGCACCGACTCCCACACCACGATGATCAACGGCCTCGGCGTCATGGGCTGGGGGGTCGGCGGCATCGAGGCCGAAGCCGTCATGCTTGGGCAGCCGTACTTCATGCCGATTCCCAAGGTGGTGGGGATGAAGCTGACGGGAGCCCTGCCGCCAGGCTGCACCGCCACCGACCTCGTCCTCACCGTCACCCAGCAGCTTCGGGCCAAGGGCGTGGTCGACCACTTCGTCGAGTTCTTCGGACCCGGCCTGAGCCAGCTGCCGCTGGCCGACCGTGCAACCATCGCGAACATGTCGCCTGAGTACGGCGCCACGATGGGCTTCTTCCCGGTCGATGAGGAGACCCTCCGCTATCTGGCCCGCACCGGCCGTGACGCCGCCACGATCGCCATGGTGGAGTCGTACTGCCGAGCCCAGCGGCTCTTCCGGACCGACGAAACCCCCGATCCGGTCTTCTGTGACGTCGTTGAGCTCGACCTCGGCACGGTCGTCCCCAGCGTGGCGGGCCCCAAGCGCCCGCAGGACCTGATCAAGCTGACCGACCTCGAGCGGTCCTTCGCGACCACCCTCCCCTCGCTTATGCAGCAGACCGTCCCGGCCGACCGCCGGTCGGCCGCGGAGAAGGCGATCGGACGCTGGAGCAGCGAGGGTGGCGCGCCGGCAGCGACCGCTCCTGCGCCCCAGGCGACGGTCGCGATCGATCTGAACGGCGAGCAGCATGAGCTGCATGATGGCTCGGTGGTGATCGCGGCGATCACCTCGTGCACCAACACCTCCAACCCCTCGGTCATGATCGGGGCGGGGTTGTTGGCCAAGAAGGCGATCGAGCGTGGCATCCGCGTGCGGCCCTGGGTCAAGACGTCACTGGCACCGGGTTCGAGGGTGGTCACCGACTACCTCGACAAGGCCGGCCTGTCGACCTACCTCGACCAGCTCGGCTTCCAGACCGTGGGGTACGGCTGCACCACCTGCATCGGCAACAGCGGCCCACTCAACCCGCCCGTGGCCAAGGCGATCGAGGAACACGCCCTGGTCGCCTCATCGGTGCTCTCGGGCAATCGCAACTTCGAGGCCCGGGTCCACCCGCTGGTGCGCGCCAACTACCTGATGTCCCCGATGTTGGTGGTCGCCTTCGCGCTCTTCGGGAGGACCAACGGCGACATCACCACCGAGCCCCTCGGCATCGACGAACAGGGTCAACCGGTCTTCCTGCGGGACATCTGGCCGCAGCCCTCGGAGATCGCCGACACGATGGCCGCCTCGGTGGGACCCGAGTCGTTCCGGAAGGAGTACGCCAGGGTGTTCGAGGGCGATGACGAATGGAAGGCCCTCGCCGCCCCGACCGGCTCGCGGTTCCAGTGGCAGGCCGACTCGACCTACGTCCAGGAACCACCATTCTTCGTTGACCTACCACCGACGCCGGTGCCGATGACCGATATCGCCGGAGCCAGGGTGCTGGCGCTCCTGGGCGACTCGGTGACCACCGACCACATCTCGCCTGCGGGCGCGATTCCCAAGGACGGTCCGGCGGCCGTCTACCTCCGCCGCCACCACGTCGACCAGCCCGACTGGAACACCTTCGGCGCCCGGCGCGGCAACCACGAAGTGATGATGCGCGGCACCTTCGGAAACGTCCGGATCAAGAACCAGATCGTGCCGTCGAAGGAAGGGAACTGGACCGAGCACATGGGGACCGGTCATGTGATGAGCATCTTCGATGCGGCGATGCGCTACATCGAGCACGACACGCCGCTGGTGCTGTTGGTGGGCAAGGAGTACGGCACGGGATCGTCCCGCGACTGGGCGGCGAAGGGGACTGCGCTCTTGGGTGTCCGGGCGGTGATCGCCGAGAGCTACGAGCGGATCCACCGCTCGAACCTGGTGGGGATGGGCGTGCTGCCGCTGGCCTTCCCGGAGGGACAGAACGCCGAATCGCTGGGACTCACCGGTCGCGAGGTGGTCGACATCGTGGGGATCACCGACGGGTTGACCCCCGGCGGCACGGTGACGGTCTCCACCACGCACCCGGAGCGTGGCAAGGTGACCACCTTCGAGGCGACGGTCCGGCTCAACTCACCGGTCGAACTGGAGTACCTGGCCCACGGCGGCATCCTCCAGCGGGTGCTGCGGTTGTTCA
>JAHEFN010000110.1 GCA_024640185.1 Gemmatimonadota bacterium
CTGGAGGTGACCCCGCGGCCCCGACCTGGGCGCTCAGGACCTATGAACGAGGGATCGAGGCCGAGACGCTCTCCTGTGGCACCGGCACCGTGACCGCGGCCTTGGCGGTCGCTGCCGCCGGAGAGGACGAGCTACCGCTCCGATTCAGGTCGTCGAGCGGAACAGTGCTTTCGGTCTCGGCGACCCTGCGGGAGGGCCGGGCGACCGATATCTGGCTCTGCGGCCCTGGACGGCTCGTGGCGACGGGGGTCTGGCTGGAGTAAGGGGCACCCGGTAGGGCCAGACGACCTCCCTTCGGCCCTCCCCGCAATGACAACCCTCGGCGACTCCGGGGCGTCCCAAGAGGTGCATCGATCACGCTGATCGTCCCGCACTCGAGCCCCGGAGCGCCCATGCGACCGTCCCGCCACCACCTGACCCTCCTCCTCGGAGCTTTGCTGACCGGTGGCGGAAGTCACGCCCTCGCCGCCCAGTTGATCGAGATCCCCGATCCACCAGAGATGTCGTTCGCCGAACCTGCGAACCGACTCGAGGCCCGGCTCCAGGATCTCACCATGCTGGAGCCATTCCTCCACCTCGACCTCAGCTACAGCCCGGAGCATCGGGCCGAAGCCGGGCGGCTCCTGACCGAGCTGCGGGCAGGGGCAGGCGACCTCAGCGAACTGGCCTTCCTCATCGGGATGCATCGGGTGGTGATCCTCGCCGACAACGGTCACAGCGAGGGGCGGACCGCGATCTTTCCGTACACCTTCGGCAGCCTGCCATTCCGCGGCTACTGGTTCAACGGTTCCTACCACATCGTGCGAACCCCAGTGGCACACCGGGACCTGCTTGGGGCAGAGGTGACCCACTTCGACGGCCGGCCGCTCGAGGAGGTCGCCCGCGGCGCGAGCACCCTGGTCCAGGGGACGATGGAGTTCTTCCGGAGCGTCAGCGGCGACCAGCTCCTGACGACCCCCGCGGTCTTGCACCACCTCGGCTTGATCCCGAGGCCGGATCGGGTGGCGGTGACCCTTCGGATGCGCGATGGCACCATCGAGACCAGACTGCTCGAGGCCTCACCACCGGGGAGGGAGGACAACCCATCCACGGCCGCGGGCCGATTGCTCTTTCCCGGGTTCCGCGATGGTGGCTTCGCGGCTTGGCTGCCCCTGGAAATCCCCAACGCGCCGCTCTACCTCCGGGGCGAGGATCCCCTCGCACGGCGGGTGAGCTTTCACCGATTGGGCCAGTCGAGAACGCCGTACCTCGAGTTCCGGGGGTCCAGTAGCACCGAGCAGCAGTCGATCCCGACCTATCTCGACAGCGTGGCGACCGTCCTCGGGACCGCCACCTTTCCAGCCATCGTGGTGGACATGCGCCTCAACCAGGGCGGGAACATGTTGAGCGCGGCCGGCTTCCTCCTGGGCCTGCCGGCACGATTGGCTCCAGGGGGAAAGATCTACGTTGCCATCAGCAACAGGACCTTCTCGGCCGGGATGAACATGGTGGCGATGCTCAAGCGGGCCGGCGGGGATCAGGTGGTCCTCATTGGCGAGCCGGTGGGCGATCGACTCCGCTACTGGTCCGAGGGGCGCCGATACGCTCTGCCGAACAGCGGTATGCGGGTCAGCTACAACCGGGGGCTCCACGACCTCGCCGCGGGGTGTGGAGGGGAGGATCACTGCTATCCATGGTGGGGAGAAAACATCGACCCCAAGGTCGGCGACCTCGATCCGGACATCTGGGTGATCACCGAGTTCGTCGAATATGCGGAGGGTCGCGACCCGATCTTGGAACGCCTGGAGACACTCACCGGGCTTGATCTCGGCCAGTAGCCAAGGGGATCGGGCAGCCGCGGGATGCCAGTCGCTGGGCAGCGGCTGGCAGAGGATGGGGGAGAGTTATACAGGGTTTTCCCCACTTTTCCACCAATGTACTTAACATAATACATCTTATACGTCATTACGCTATAGCCGACCAGGCAGCCTCTTTCGATCCGTGCCAACTCCTTGTTCGGCTGTGACTTGTGGCTTTAGTCAACAAGAATGCACATCGCTGCGAGGTGCATTCTGGTGCCTTCCCATCGCGGATTGGGTGACCGTTCACGCATAGCTGGATCGACAGGCGTCTCGCGGCAGTTGCCCTCCCCCAGACGACGACCACCCCCTTCGACCTCCGGTGCCGTGCCTGGGCTCATCCTCGAGCGGAACGACAAAGAGCCCGGCACCGGGAAGGCGTCGGGCTCGGGGGCGGCCATCAGGGTGCTCCCTGGTGGCCGCCGTCGTGGGGCGGCAGCGTCAGCGGATCGTTGGGGGGACCAACTCGCCCAACCGGACCTCCGCTTCGCTCCGGGCTGCGGTCTCGCCGAACCGGTCGACGACCTCCTGGTAGATCGCAATCGCCTCGTCGCGACTACCGGCCAGGAGCGCTGCGCGGCCGGCATCAAGCAGCAGCGTCGCCTTGAGGAAATCGACCGTGGCCGCATCCGAGGCCTTCCGGTAGGCCTCCTTGGCCTCGGGATACCGCTTGGTGTTCTCGTAGGCGGTGCCCAGGAGGCCATTGCCCGGCACCAGGAACTCCGAAGGCGGTCCCTGGCTCAGGAAATCCTCGAGGGTGGAGACCGCCAGCTCTGCCTGCCCGGCGATCAGCCGTGACTGGGCCATGCCGAGGACGGCGTCGTACCCGGCGGCCGTCCCTGAATAGGTCGTGGCGATCTGCTGGAACTGTTGGACGGCTTCGCCAACGTTGCCGGACTCCGCCACCCCACGAGCCTGCTCCAGGGCGTCGGCCGCGAAGGCTTCCTTGCGCGCTGCTGCCGTCATCATGAACCAGACGGCCAGGGCGACGACCGCGATCGCGGCGAGGAGATAGCCACCGATCTTGATCCGCTGGGGGGTCAGGAACGGCGTTCCCTCTTCGGAGGGAGTGGCGGCGGTCGGGGTCGGTGCGCTCACGGTGGTTGCCATGCTGCCTGAGGATGAGGGTCAGCGGCCAAAACGGCCGGTTGGTCAGAGTCCAGCCGGCAAAGATGGCCAACTGGCCGCCCCAACGCCAGTTCTGACCGCCCTCAGCAGATTCTGGGCAGCTGGTCACCCGGCAACATGTTGACCACCCTGGTCCCCCCGATCCCGGTCCGCATCGTGACCATTCCGGGGTGCGCGCCGCAGATCCGTCCGATCCGGGTCGCCCCGACACCGAGGGGGTGGGCTCGCAGCGCGGCGATGGCCTGATCGGCCACCCCCTCCGGGACGATGACGATCACCACGCCTTCGTTGGCGACGTAGAGGGGATCGAGGCCCAGCATTTCGCAGGCGGCGGCCACAGGCCCGGGGATCGGCAAGGCCTGCTCGTCGAGCTCGATCCCCACCCCTGCCGTCTCGGCAATCTCATTGAGGGCACTCGCCACGCCACCCCGGGTAGGATCGCGGAGGACGTGGACCCGCTCGCCAAGCGCCGCCCGCAGTCGCTCCACCAGGGGGGAGACGCACGCCGAGTCGCTCTCGATCTCGGCCTCGAAGGCCAGGCCCTCGCGCACCGCCATGATCGCCATGCCGTGAGACGCCAACGGTCCGGTGACGAGGATGGCGTCACCCACTGTGGCGCGGTGGGGCGCCGGGCGGAACGATCGCTCAAGGGTGCCGATGGCGGTCGTGTTGATGTAGAGGCCGTCCGCCTTGCCGCGTTCAACCACCTTGGTGTCCCCCGTCACGATGGTCACCCCCGCCTCCGCCGCCGCAGCGGCCATCGCCACCACGATCCGGTCGAGCACCGCGAACGGCAGCCCCTCCTCGATTATGAACCCTGCCGTGAGATACCGCGGCACCGCCCCCATCATCGCCACGTCGTTCAGGGAGCCATGCACCGCGAGTGCCCCGATGTTGCCCCCCGGGAATTCCAACGGGGTCACCACGAAGCTGTCGGTGGAGATCGCCACCTCCCCTGCCCCGAGCGCGAGCACCGCGGCGTCGCCGAGTTGGTCGAGGACCGGATTGCTGAAGTGTGGCAGGAAGTGATCGCCCAGCAGTTCGGCGCTCAGCTTGCCCCCTGAGCCGTGCCCGAGCTGGACCCGTTCGATGGCGGCATGCGGGAGCGGACAGCTCAGCCCCTGCGGCAGCGAGATGGTGCCGGTCATTCAGCCCTCCACGGTGGCGGCCTGCCGGTGGCGCCCGTAGTTGAAGTACGCCGCGCATGCGCCCTCGGAGGAGACCATCGGTGCGCCCAGCGGTGACATCGGGGTACACCGGGTTCCGAAGGCACCGCACTGATGCGGCTTGATCTGACCCTTGAGGACGGCCCCGGCTCGGCACTCACTCGGTTCGTTGACCTGCAGGTGGCCGAGCGAGAACCGCCGCTCGGCATCGTACGCGGCGAACGCCGGCCGAAGCCCCAGCCCGCTCAGCGGAATCTCGCCGATCCCCCGCCATTTCCGGTCCACCAGTTCGAACACCTCATCCACCAACTCCCGCGCCGGGAGAGTCCCCTCACGACGCACCGAGCGCACATACTGGTTCTCCACCTCAGCGCGTCCCTCCTCGAGTTGCGCCACCGCCATGGCGATCCCCTCGAGGAGGTCGAGGGGTTCGAAGCCCGTGACCACGATCGGCACCCGATAGGTGGCGGCAATCGGGAGGTACTCCTCCCACCCCATCACCGCGCAGACATGTCCGGCGGCGAGGAAGCCCTGTACCCGGCACTCGGGATCACTGAGCAACGCCGTCATCGCCGGCGGCACGGTGACGTGCGACACCAGGACGCTGAAATTCGTGACCCCGAGTTGCCGGGCGCGCCAGACCGCCATTGCATTCGCCGGGGCGGTGGTCTCGAATCCGACGGCGAAGAAGACCACCTCGCGATCGGGGTGCGCGATGGCGAGTTCCAGGGCATCGAGCGGGGAGTAGACGATCCGCACGTTGCCGCCTCGGGCGCGGACCGCCAGCAGGTCGCACTCACTGCCGGGCACCCGGAGCATGTCGCCAAAGGAGGTGAAGATCACCTCGGGCCGACTGGCGATCGCCAGGGCCTTGTCGATCTGTTCCAACGGCGTCACGCAGACCGGGCAACCCGGGCCGTGGATCATCTCCACCGCGTCACCGAGGAGCTCGTCCAGGCCCTGTTTGACCAGGGTGTGGGTCTGCCCACCGCAGACCTCCATCAATGCCCAGCGCCGCGTGGCCATGCGCTGGATCCGGCCCACGAGGGCCCGGGCGATCTCGGGGTCACGGTACTCTTCGAGGTACTTCATCTGCCCGGTTCCTCGAGACCGGCGAGCGAGTCCTCCGCGGTCTCCCGCATCCACTCCAACTCGTCGAGTTGACTCATCGCCTGGAGCACCTCGAAGGTCTTTCGCGCCTCTGCCTCGTCCACCAGCGAGATGGCAAACCCGACGTGGACGATGGCGTAGTCACCCACCTTTGCCTCCTCGGCGACGTAGGCGAGGCAGACCTCGCGCCGGACACCACCGAAGTCGACCGTGCCCACCGGCAGGCCACGGTCCTCACGGATCTCGATGATCCGGCCAGGAATGCCGAGACACATCAGGTCGCTCCTCGGGTTGTGGTTCCCTCACGCGACACGATCGCCGCCGCCACCGCCGCCTGCCCGTAGCTGATCGCCCCGTCGTTCGGGCTGAGCCGTCGTGGGCGCAACACCGTCAACCCCCGGGATTCGAGCCGTTCAGGGAGGAGCGCCATCAGTCGGGCGTTCTGGAAGACGCCACCGGAAAGGACCACCTTCCGTACCCCCGTCACGTTTGCTGCTGCGGTGACCATCTCCTCGGTACCGACGATCAGGCTGGCGTGGAAGTCCGCCGCCAGTTGTGCCGGATCGTCACCCCGCGCCCGATAGGCGCCGAGCGCCGTCAGCAACGGGAGCGGGTCAAGTTCCCACACCCCGTCGGTCCCCGGCCGCAGCGGGAACGGCAAGGCGTGCCCCACCAGGCGGCCAGCGAGTGCCTCGAGCTCCATGGCGGCCTGGCCCTCATGGCCGCAGTGGCGCCGCAATCCCAAGACCGCCGATGCGGCATCGAAGAGACGGCCCATCGACGAGGCACGCGGCGCATTGATCGACCGCGTGATCTGCAACGCCGCCAACGCGCGAGCCGCTGGGTCGACACCAAGGAAGGCCAGCGCGAAGGCCGACGACGCGTCGGGATCGAGCGAGAGGTAGCCGAGCGCGGCACGCCATGGTTGCCGGGCGACGAGGTCGCCACCGGGCAGCGGCGCATAGCGCAGATGGGCGAGCCGTCGGTAGCCCGTCAGGTCAGCGAGCAGCAGTTCCCCGCCCCACACCAGGCCGTCGTCGCCATACCCGGTGCCGTCGTACGCGACTCCCAGCGCGGGCCCCACGTCGCCATGCTCGGCCAGCACCGCCGCGACGTGGGCATGATGATGCTGGACGGCGATGACCCGGGACGGGGCGAGATCGTCCGCCAGTCGGGTGGAGTGATAGCCTGGGTGGAGGTCGCGCACCACGATGTCCGGCGACACCTGGAAGAGTGCCCTGAATCGCTGAAGGGTGTCCCGGAAGTGTTCCTGGGTCGGGAAGTCCTCGAGGTCGCCGATATGCTGCGACAGATACACCCTGGAGCCCTCGACGAGGGCAAAGGTGTTCTTGAGGTCGGCCCCGACTGCCAGCAGCGGCACCGGACTCGCGACCGGCATTGCCAGCGGCAGCGGTGCGTACCCGCGGGCCCGCCGCAGGAAGAGCGGTTCCCCACCAACGAGTCGCACGACCGAATCGTCATACCGGGAGATGATCGCTCGGTCGTGGAGCAAGAGGCCGTCGGCAAGGCCGCCAAGTCGTTCTCTCGCCTCGTCGTTGCCGATCGCGATCGGTTCGTCCGTGCTGTTGCCGCTGGTCATCACCAGCGGCACACCGACCGCATCGAGGAGAAGGTGGTGCAGTGGCGTCGATGGCAGCAGGACTCCGACCGTGTCGAGTCCGGGAGCGACACCGGTGGCGATCCGTGCGTCGTTCCGGGTGCGCAGCAGGACCACCGGACGGGCGGGGCTGGCGAGGGCGTCTGCCTCAGCCGCGTCGACCTCGGCATGCTTCCTTGCCTCAGCCACGGAACGGACCATGATGGCAAACGGCTTCGTCTCACGATGCTTGGCCCGACGGAGGCGCTCCACGGCTGGGGTCGATGTGGCGTCCACCGCGAGTTGAAAACCGCCGAATCCCCGAAGGGCAACAATGCCACCGGCCGCCAACATGCTGGCGGCGGCCATGATCACGCCCCCACTCTCCCCCGCGGTGACGGGACCCGCCCCGTCCTCGAACCAGAGCCGCGGGCCACAGGCGGGACAGCAATTGGTCTGGGAGTGATGGCGACGGTCGGCCGCGTTCCGATATTCCCCTTCGCACGACGGACACATCGTGAACCGCGCCATGCTGGTCCGTGCCCGATCGTAGGGCAGGCTCTCGATGACCGTGAACCGCGGGCCACATTCGGTACAGGTGATGAACGGA
>JAHEFN010000111.1 GCA_024640185.1 Gemmatimonadota bacterium
CCCGGGCACCCGACCGAGGGCGTTGATGCCGCCGAACGCACCCCTGTTCTCGCGATCCGCCACGATTCTGCGAGCCAGGGCCGGGCCGATTCCAGGCAGCCGCTCGAGGGCCAGCAGCCCGGCGGTATCAGGATCGATCCGCTCGTCAGCGCCGAGGGGTCGGCTCCGGAGTTCGGAGGCGGCGCGCTGGGCCAGCGGGTCGCCGTCGCCGGCGCTGTCGAAGAGGAGGGCCGCCGGCAGGGCCGGTCCGGCCCCCGCCCCGGTGGACCGGAGGAGGTGACCACCGAGACCCAGGATCAGGACGGTGGCCATGGCACGTCGCTCGGCGGGAGACATCGCTGGAAGCTCTGCAGGGCTCCCCGCCCCGGCGATCACGGCTCGATGCGCATGGGAGCCCAAAGCGGCGGATGAGGCGATGGGTGAGCGGTCACCCCGCAGGCGCTTCGCCAAACGGGGCCGCGATGGTGGCCTACCGCTCCGCCGCCCAGAGCCGGATCACCCCGATCGCGACATTCCCCGCCGCCGCCAGGGTCTCGGTCGAGATCTTGTCGGGGGTGTCGTTCGGGGTGTGCCAATGGGGATCGCCCCATCCGATCACGTCGATGGCCCGGATGCCGGCGTTGATGAGCGGCACATGGTCATCGGTGATCGCCCCGACGTCGGCATCCATGAACACCGAGCCGTAGCCCATTTGCTCGGCGACTCGCCACACCCGGGCGACCACGTCCGGGGCGGCGATCATGCTGTACTGTTCCTTCCGAAACCGGGCATCACGCCCGCCGACCATGTCCCACACGACGGCGAAGTCCGGCCTGGCCGGCGGCAGCGGGTTGCTGGCGTAGTAGCTGGAACCGATCAGCACGTCGACCGGAGGCGGCCCGAAGGCGCCGTAGTCCTCGCCGTCGACAAAGAGCAGGTCGACCCCGGCGTCAGCCGGCAACGGTGAGCGCTGGAGCGCATCCATGACCCCCAGGAGGACCGCCACTCCGGAGCCACCGTCATTGGCTCCGGATACCGGTGCGGAGGGGTCGCTGGAGGTCGGGCTGTCGGCTCTCGGCCTGGTGTCCCAATGGGCGAGGTAGAGGAGTCGGTCACGAGCCGCCGGGTTGAACCGGGCGATGACGTTGACCATCGGGAGGGAGTCACCGTCGGCGCTCAGGTGGGTCCACCGCTGCACCACCACGCTGTCCGACCCCATCCGCGCGAGCGAATCGAGCCAGGCGGCCATCGCCCCGTGCCCGACGGTCCCGGGAACCCGCGGTCCGAAGGCCACCTGCGCCTCGATCCGGGCCAGCGCGGCGGCAGCATCGAACTCGGGCGTCGGCGGCGGGGGACCGCCACAGGCGACCAGCGCCACGGCCGTGAGGAGCCAGGGGTGTACACGCATCAGAACTCTCCGAGGGTGGTAAGCGGTACGGTCATTCGCAACAGGAGCGAGAGCGTCGCCGTCTCGCGTTCGAGGTGCCGCAACTCCTGCCGAACATACTGGACGGTGAAGGCACCGCGTACCGTCCCGACCACATCGGTGGAAAGGGTCCCGGAGTATTCCTTGCGACGGACGTCCGAGGTGGTGACGCACTCCTCGGTGCCGAAGGTGATGAGACAGTCGAGGTTCTTGAGGCCGGAATAGAGCAACGAGGCCTGCAGCTGCTTCCGCAACGGCGAGAGCGACGAAGGCAGGCGGACGAACCACGAGGCGCTGACCTGGTAGTTGGTCGCGTCGCGCAGGGTGGTGCTGCCGTTGCCGAGCCGCTCGCCGTCCTGGAACGTGGCGTTCGCCCTGATGGTCAGCCCGTTCCGGAAGGAGACCTGGGCATCTGGCCGCAGTGACTTGGTGCGATTCGCGAACGCTGCACCCACCCCCCCCGAGTCGATCGCCGGCGCCAAGGTGCGGCTGTCGCGTTCGAGGACGTTGGTGGCCAGCTGGAGGAAGGAGACCGGGCCACGCTTCGGCACGACCGACCACCGCATCGTGATGTCAGGCCAGTCGTACTGCCGGGTGGCCGAGATGACGAAGCCATCGACCGCCGCACGCTGGTAGCGGTCGGCATCGGTCCGGCCGTAGCGGCCGGTCACCTGCAACCCCATCGGCAGGTCCAATGCCCCAGTGATGCTCGCCGTGTGGATCTCGCTCGCGCCGATCGCCTGGGCGCCCTCCTGATAGAGGAAGTCATCGAACGAACCGGTTGCGAGTTGAAAGCCGCCGCCCGGATCAAAGGCCGCCAGGTCGTAGGTCGAGGCCCAGGTCCTGGTCCAGGAGGCGTCCAGCGGGCGCACCCGGTTGAAGTAGCGGGCCACTCCCGAGGAGTCGCCGAGGATCCGCCGCAGCAGCACGGCGGGTTCGGCCGTGAAGCCGAGCTCCCGGGTCCGCGAATTGTTGAGGGTCTGGGGCAGGATGAAGGCCCCCGCCGTGTCACCCTCGACCCGCACCGGATTCCGCGCCGTCAGGTTGCGGGCCAGCACGAAGGAACTCCTTGTGGTCAACCGGGGCCGGAGCCACGCCGTGAGCGTCGGCGTCAGGGAGAGCGTCGACGTGACCAGCCGGTCCCGCTCGACCCCGGCATCGACGCCCAGGATCGAACGGCGGGAGTCACCGACCAGCCGGCCGAGGGTGGTCGAATCGGGGTACTCGCGCAGGTCGCGGGTGCTCTGCCAGAAGGCACCGAGGTTGAGCATCCCCAGTGGCCGCCAGTTCACCGTCGAGGAGTTCTGCCAGAGGTGCTGGAGATTCTCGGTCGGAATCAGCAGGGTGTCCTCGATCTGGGTGATCGGCACCGTGAATGACGTGACGGATCCCGCCGTGTGGCTGAGGCTGCTCTGATAGCGGAGCAACGATGGCGTGAGGCGAAGCTGCGCGTTGGCCACCCCTCGCCCGCCGGCACTCTGGGCAAGCCATGACGGAAGCTTGTTGACGACGCCGCCGAGACCGAGCGACCGTTGTTCGTTGCGGAACTGCTTGTCCCACACCACCCGGGCGCCCCAAGTGGTGTTGTCGGCCTCACTGTACTCGGTGACGGCCTGGGCCGACTGCCAATTCCCCGTCAACGTCACCGGGTTGATGAGCCAGCGGGTGATCGGGTGCCCGGTCAGCACGGTCCGTCGCGCCGTGATCAACCACGAGGTGGCCGCCGTCGAGGGCCGCCGGAGGCCCTTCAGGTCGGCCCCACGGACATCCGACCCGGTGATCAGTTCCGGATCGACCGAGGTGCGGTCGAGCGCCATCGTGAAGGGGATCTGCAGACCGAGTGTCGGCGAGAAGAAACGGCCCAACTGCATCGTGGTGATCGCGGTCACCCGCCGGGTGGTCCGATAGGTCGGATCCCGACCGATCTGCCGGAAGTTGCCGTCCTGGGAGACATAGTTCACCGACATCGTGCCAACGTCACCGGCAACCAGCCGGGCGGATGCCGCCATCGCCACGCCGACATCGGTGATCGGCGAGGCCAGGCGGATGTCATCGGTCCACAGTTCGGTGGTCATGATCGGCAGGCCATCCGTCGCATACCGAATGCCGGTGGCGATCTCCTGAATCGCGGCGAGGTTGGGGGGATTGATCGCCGGGTTCCGGACGTGCACCACATAGCCGCCATCGCAGGCCACCCAGGCCTCGGGGTCGCCACCACACTCGGCCGCTCCGCCCGGCGCCTCGCCGCGCAGGAACCGGGTCTCGACCTCCGCCCGCAGTGCGCGCCAGCGGTCGATGTCGATCACCATCTCCGGCACCCAACTGATCGTGCCGGCCTCCTGCTCGAAGTAGTAGAAGTTCTTGTCGTCAGTGCCGACCTTGACGTAGGCCCGGAGTCGTTGGTCATCCCACCCCTCGCCCCGCCCGCGCGCCCAGACCCGCATCTCGCGATAGGCGAGCAGCGACTGCGCCCCCCCGGCGAGCCGGGTGTAGGCCTCCGCGCGCTCCCCGGGCCGCAGGTCGCTGACCACCGTCCGGAGCGACTTCTCGTTGACCTGCACACCGAGTCCCTGGGCCCCGGCATTGACCTCGTTGAGCGTGTTGCCGAGCCCCGGCGGGGAGAGGTAGCCGAGTTCGGTGTTCTCGGTCGAGATCGAGGAGACGGTGACAGTGCCGCGCGGCTGGGCGAGCGATCCGCTGAGGTCGAAAATTGGCGCGTCAGCCCGGGCGATCCACGGCGCCCCGACCAGCCGCATCCGGGCCATGGCAAAGCGAATCACCGGATCGGCCCCGCCATTGTCCGGCGGGGTCAGGAAGGTGACCCGCAGGTGCTTGACCAGGCGGATGTTGGGTTGGCCGATGGTACGGTCGACCTCCCGGAGCGGAACGCGAAAGAGCGTCCATCCGGCAATCCGCGTCGAGTCGTTCGGATCGACGGTCTGGACTCCGGTCCGCACGAAGTACCGTGGGTCGTCGAGGTCGACGACGTACCGGAAGACATCCTCGGTGGTCCCCCGGGCGTCGAGCAAGAGGTCACCGTCGAGGTCCTCGGTGTCGAGCACCCCGTTGCCGGCGGTGCAGCGCGAGCCCAGGTCACCCCAGGGATACACCTCGACCACGTTCGACACCGTGCGCCGACAGGTCGCCAGGGTGTCGGCCAGTCCGCCCGGCAACTGCAACAACGGGCGATCGGCGAGGATCCCCCGGTCGTCCGTCGTCGCGTTGAAGGTGCCGTTGGGGGAACGCTCGGTATCGAGGGTGCCGCTCCCGGGGTACTGGCGGCCGGTGAAGGTGGTGTCGCTGCCGTTCACCGTGAAGGCCGCCGGGGCCAGGGCCAGGGCATCCTCGCTCACCGTCCCCAGATCGACCAGCAGCTGCATCTGATTGGCGCCCAGCGGGCGGTCGCCCGATTGGAAGACCCAGAACTCGAGGAACTCGTTGCGCGAGAGGTCGCGTCCGGTGAGCGAAATCGGCGACACCATCGAGCGCCACCGGGGCTTGAAGTCGCGCTGGGGCTGTGACCAGTGCGACCGATTGTCGCGGGAGACGATCCCCCCGGCGGTGTCGGCGTGGAAGGTGAAGTAGAGGACCGTCTCGGTGCCGAGGGTGCTGCTGCCACGAATCACGATGTTGGTGTCGATGTCGGTGGGACGCAGCTCCCGGGCGCCGCCACTGCCGTCGGGCACCAGATTCTGCCACACCAGCTGCACCGCGTCGGTCGAGTCGAATCCCGCCGCGAATCCGAACGGCTCGGCGCCAACCGCCGACTCCGGTGCCGAGGCGTACTGCCAGGCATTCTCACGGAGCGAGATGGGAATCCCCTGGTCATCCTCGAACTCCTCGAGGTAGGCCTCGTCGGAGCGGTTGGGATCGGGCCGGGAGAAGGCCACTTCTGCCTCGAGGTCGAGAGTCGATCGTGCGGTCATCTCACCGGACACGAAGCGGTTCACGAAGCGACTCACCCCCGGCAAGTCGAACTTGAGGTTGCTGGAGACCCCGCCGATCAGCGAGGCACTCGGTTCGAAGCCGAGCGGCGGGCGATTGAAGGCGGTGGCCTCGGATTGGTAGAGCCCCACCAGGTCGATCGAGCCGATGTCACCGAGGGTGTACTTGGCCGTGAGGCCGACGATCGAGGTCGGGGCGATGGCGAAGAACCCCCGCTGCTCGAAGCGGGCCCGCACCTGGGAGACACCGGTGCCGAAGAGGCCCTCGGGATCGAGGAACGAGACCAGGCCCGTCTCATAGTTGATCGAGTAGTCGATCCCCCGGGTCACCCGTCGGCCATCGACGAAGATCTCCTCGGACTCCTCACGGATCTGCTGGGCATTGAGGAAGAGGGTCGACTTGTCGCCGCCGCCGGTGGCGGCATACAGGAATTCGAGCTGGAACTTCGAGGGCGGCCCCTGACTGAAGAGGAGATAGTCGGGAATCCGGTAGAGCGAGTCGTTCCGCGCGGCCGGATCGACCACCAGCAGGGAGTCGCCGAACGGCTGGAGATTCGGAAAGAAGATGAACTGGTCACGCACGGTCTCCCCCGCCCCGGCGTCACGCAATCGCGGAAAGAGCCGATTGTCGATGTCGAACCGGGCCTGATCGGTCGGGACGGCGAGCCCGAACTTCGCCAGCCAGGTCGCGACGTCGCCCTCCGGGCGCTCGGACCGGTTGAGCAGCACCTTGACCTCCAGCGAGTTGCGCTCGAGATCCGCGCCAGCAACGCGATAGACGTTGCGCATCGCGTGGTGGAAGGTGCCGACCGACGGCGCCTGATTGGGTGCCACAACCAGCAGCAGGGTGTCCGAGGCGGCCGGGTTGTCCGTCGCCGGGTAGGTCCCGACCCGGGTGTCGTTGTCGGTGAGGTAACTCACCGCCAGGAAGTCGTCGGGATCGAGCTTGGAGGTCAGCACAAACCAGAGCCCGGACGGATCGACCCAGTACTGCTCGCCGGGGTTGAGGAGTTCCCACTTCAACGGCCCCACCTGCTGCTCGTTGGTCCCCTCGGTGTTGCGGGCCAGCGCGGTGATGCCGCCAAGGTTGGGATTCGTGCCGACATTCCCCAGCGCAGCGCGATAGCGGTAGATCCGGATCTCCCGCGGCCGGGTGCCGAGCGGCAGGACGAGGCCATCGAGGGTGAGCGGGTCGATCCGGGGATGGTTGGGCAGGGAGCGCGGATCGACGACCCAGAAGAACCGGCCGGTCTCGTAGTCGAGGTCGCGCGTCAGCCGATCCTGGGGCTCAACCGTCGATTCCCCGATCCGGTAGGTCCGCTCGGCGACCACGCTCCCCTTCTGGGTCGCCGCGAGGGCCTGCACCTCCAGTGGCCCATACTCCATCGTGACCGCGGCACCGAAGTTGTTCGTCGGAATCCCCGCGGTCAGGAATCTCGACGCCGGGGGCCGAAACTGGACCGTCCCGACATCAACCCGCTTGAGGAATTCGTCGGGGAGGCCCTGATAGTAGGCCCTGATGGTGTTGCCATTGGCGTAGTCCCGCGTGGTCTCGAGGTCGACGTCGACGAAGAACCGTTGACCGATGACCGCCTGGAGCCGAAGCAGCAGGATGTTGTCGAGCCGGGGCGCCCCCCACTTGGGCCGGCAGCCCGAGAGGGGATTCTGCAATTCGAAGGCGGTGCACCGGAGGTTCTCGAATCGGTCGGTCGAAATCTCGAGCGTGAGGCTGCCATCGAGGGTCACGTCGACCGCCGACGTCGAGAGGCCGAACAACCCCCGGTTCACCTGCTGGAGCGAGGGATCGAGCCCCACGGAACCGGCCAGCGCGGTGTCGGCGGCGTAGAGGCGGGTGAGCAGGCGTTGCTGCTGCCGGCGCGCCTGCTCGCGCTGATTGGCCGCCTCGACCTCAGCGCTGAAGCTGCGGGCCAGCCGGTCGGCGCCCAACGCGCCTCGGCCGGGGGCCAGGAGCACCCCGGGAAGGCGGAGACCGGCGATCCGGTCCGGGAAGGCGAGGCCGAGCCGGAACGGGCGCGCGGTGGTGTCGGAGGGCGCCTGCGCGGACACCCCGGCG
>JAHEFN010000112.1 GCA_024640185.1 Gemmatimonadota bacterium
GCCTCCCTGCCACGCGGTGAACGAGGTGTCGACGGTGAGCGGTGCCGGGGCTCCGGCGGCATCCCGGCGCACGGCACCCGGGAGGTCAACGTCATACCGCAGGGCGCCGTGGCGGGTCACGTCGGCTCCGAGGCGTACGGAAATGCTCTCGGTCAGCGCGTTGCGCAGTTCGGCACGGAGCGACGTTGACGACTCGCGCGAACGGTTGGTGAACAGCAGCCGCTGCAGCGAGTCCCGTTGCAGGGTCTCGAACCGGGTACCGGCCCGGTCGAGGGTGAGGCGAACCTGGCCTCGGTCGAGGGCTCGGCTCCAGCTCACCCCCGCGATGTAGCGGTCCTGGTTGATGGCCGGGATCCGGCCGTTGTCGCGCCGGTCCTCGGCGGTTTCGTTGTTGAAGGAGATCCGGTCGATCGCCCCGATGCCGGTGAACGAGAGCTGGTCACGGTCGCTGAGTCGGGTGGTGATCCGGGTGTTGAGGTCCCAGTAGCTCGGCAGGAACGAGAAGCCGGCGAGCGAGAAGAGCAGGTCGAGATAGCTGCGGCGGACCGAGGCAATGAAGGTGGTCCCCTCGCCGACCGGCCCCTCGATGCTCACCCCCAGCCCCGTGGCGGAGAGGTTGGCCTTGCCGGCCAGGCGCTCGGTATTGCCGTCGCGCAGACGCACGGCGGTCACCGACCCCGTTCGATTGCCCCACGGGACCCCGAAGCCACCGGCCGAGAAGCTCACATCCTCCACGAGGTCGAGGTTGACCAGCGAGACAGGCCCGCCGGTCGACCCTTGGGTGCCGAAATGGTTGAGGTCGGCGATCGGGATCCCGTCGATGGTGAAGAGATTCTCGAACGGGGCGCCACCGCGCACCACCAGGTCGTTCCGGGAGGCCGAGGTCACCCCGACGCCGGGGAGGAGGGCCACCGTGCGGAGGACGTCCTCCTGGCTGCCGGGCGAGCGGCGGATCTCCTCGTTGTCGAGGCGTCGCCCATTGTCGGGGCTCCCCGGCGGCACGGCAAAGAGGGAGGGTATCGCGATCAGCTCCAGCAGCTCGACTGGCCGGGGCGCCAGCGCAATGCGGATCGAGGCCGGTCGGCCGGTGCTGACCACCACGTCGGCGACCAGTGCCGGCGTGAAGCCGATCGCGATAGCCTCGAGGGTGACCACGCCCACGGCGACCGAGTCGATCCGGAACCGGCCATCGAGTCCGCTCTCGTCACGCCGCTCGGTCCCCGCCACCGAGATCGTGGCGCCCGCGATCGGGGCCCCGGTGGTGGCACTGATGACGGATCCGGTGATCATCCCGGTCCGTGCTTCCTGGGCCGCCAAGGGCCCGGCGGCCAGCAGCAGCCCGAGGGTGACCAGCGACCGAAGGCGACACCGCGATTGCTCGCGATGCCGCCTCGGGACGTGCAAATCAGGGTGAGTGATCGTGTTCACTCAGGCAGGATAACGGTGTCGATCACGTGAATGACCCCGTTGCTCGCCATGATGTCGGTCTTCACGACGTTGGCGTTGTTCAGCATGACCTTGCCATCCATCACCTTGATGCTCACCGACTGGCCGTTGAGCGTCTTGGCCGAGGAGAGCTTGACCACGTCCGCAGCCATGACCTTGCCCGAGACGACGTGGTAGGTGAGGATCGCGGCCAGCTTCTTCTTGTCCTTGAGCAGCGCCTCGACGGTGCCGGCCGGAAGCTTGGCGAACGCCTCGTCGGTCGGGGCGAAGACCGTGAACGGGCCATCACCCTTGAGGGCGTCGACCAGGTCGGCCGCGCCGAGCGCGGCGGCGAGGGTCTTGAACGAGCCGGCAGCCACGGCAGTCTCGACGATGTCCATCGAGGGGGCCTTGTCATGGTTCATGGCCATCTGGGCCGAGGCATTCGGGGCAATCATGGCAGCCGCGGCGATCGCAGTGAGAAGTGACTTGGTCATGGTGTGGTGCTCCTTGGGTGAAATGGTGTTGCGTGAGTGTCAGTGATGCGAATTCAAGTCAGGGTGATCGGATCACTCCGGCAGGAGGACCGTGTCGATCACGTGGATGATCCCGTTGGACGCCTGGATGTCGGTCCGCTCGACGGTCGCATTGTTGATCGTGACCGTGGAGCCGTTGACGGCCACGGAGACCGACTGGCCATTGAGCGTCGGGGCGGTGGTCAGGTTGACGACGGCGGAGGCCGGGACCCGGCCGTCCACGACGTGATAGGTGAGGATCGCGGTCAGGGCGTCCTTGTCGGCGAGGAGCGCCTCGACGGTGCCGGCGGGGAGCTTCGCGAATGCGGCGTCGGTCGGCGCGAAGACCGTGTATGGCCCGTCACCCTTCAAGAAGTCGACCAGGTCAGCGGCCTCGAGGGCGGCAGCCAGGGTGGTGAACGATCCGGCGGCGACGGCCGTCTGGACGATGTCCTGCTCGACCGGCATCGTCATCGTGTCGTCGGAGTCACAGGCCGCCGTGAAGACGAGGCCGAGGATTGCCGCGGTGGCGAAGACTGGGTGGATCATCGGGAACTCCTTGCAGGTCAGTCGGTTACAGGCGTTTGGTGCGTCTGGGCGTGGTGCCCTGTCCAGCTTTCGTCGAAGAAGATGGGGGGCAGTCCAAGGAATGTCAAGGGTTGGTCTAGAATAGATTGACATTAGCTGGACAAGCGGCGTTATTGCTGGCATGGCAACAGCAAATGACCCCTCAGCGACCCTCCCGATGCGGCTGGTCCAGCGGCGAACCGGCCTCGGTGCAGACCTGCTTCGGGCCTGGGAGCGCCGGCATGGGGCGGTGCACCCGGCCCGTTCCCCCGGCGGACAGCGGCTCTACCGCGACACCGATGTCGAGCGTCTGCTCCTGCTCAAGCGGTTGATTGACGAAGGACACGCCATCAGCAGCATCGCATCGCTCCCCACGGATGAACTCCGGGCGATGGTGCCTGTCGGTGACCTCGCCGCGGAGCCAGCGTCGACCGACGTGGAGTCGGTTGCACCGAGCGGTGATGCGCTCGCTCGAGCCTGCCGAGCCGTCGATACCTTGAACGATCGCGAACTGGATGCGACGCTTCGATCAGCCGTGGTCACCTCCGGTGTGGTGGCCACGGTCGAAGGCCTGGTCGTGCCGCTGCTCCACTGGATCGGCGAACGGTGGGCACGCGATGAGCTGTCGCCCGCCCACGAACATCTGGCCAGTGGGGTGATCGTGCGCGTGCTGCATTGGATGCGTGACGCGAGCACCGCGGCGGTCGGAGCACCAGGCATCGCCTTCGCCACCACCCAGGGCGAATTCCATGAATTGGGGATCCAGGCGACCGCCGCCGTCGCCGCTGCCGCAGGGTGGCGGGTAACCTTCCTCGGCGCCGACCTGCCGGATGATGCGATCGCCAACGCGGTGCGGTTCTCCGGGGCGAGCGTCGTGGGCCTGTCGATTGTTGCTGCGACCGGTTCGCAACGTGGTCTCGATCACCTGCTCGCGTTGCGCGCGTCGCTGCCGGAAGAAACCGCGATAATCGTCGGTGGAGCCGGGGTCGTGGCCATCGCCGACCGACTCAGGATGGCCCAGATCGACGTGGTGACCTCGATTCCGCTCTTTCGAGCGTATCTCGGGACGAAGTGGTTGCCGGGGAAGTCCATATGAGTCCCCCGGTGGTGGTGATCACCGGGGCGTCGGGTGGGATCGGCGCCGCGACCGCTCGGCGGATCGCCGGCCAAGTGGAGGGGTTGGTGCTCGTGGCCCGGCGACCTGAGGCGCTCGCAGCGGTCGCCGATGGGTGTGGCGCGCATGCGCTCGAGGTGGTGGCCGACGTCACGGTGCGCGAGGAGGTGGACATCGTCCTCGAAGCGGCCTTGAGGCGCTTCGGTCGTGTCGATGTCTGGATCAACAACGTAGGCCGCGGGATCACCCGGACCCCCAGCGAGATCAACGATGCCGACATCGACGCGATGATGCAGGTGAACGTCAAGTCGGCATGGTATGGGATCCAGGCCGTGCTGCCGCACATGCGCGAACGGGGCACTGGCCACCTGATCAACGTCTCCTCGATGCTCGGCCGGATCCCCCTGGTGCCGTTCCGCGCCGCCTATAGTGGCGCCAAGCACTTCCTGAACTCCCTCACCGCCGACCTGCGGATGGAACTCGCCGAGGAGCACCCGGGGATCACCGTGTCGCTGGTCTCACCCGGGTTGGTGTGGACGGAGTTTGGCAAGAACGCGAGGCACGGCGGTCCGGATTCCCGCGAATTGCCGAACGGGCAGGCGGTCGAGGAGGTCGCCGAGGTCATCGCCGAGGTCATCGTGACGAGGAAGACCGACGCCTACACGCGGGCCGGTTCCCACGCCCGGGTGGTCGACTACTATGAGGGCATCGGCGAAGACCCCTGAGCGCGGAGAGGTGACCACGGTGGAGCTTGCCATCCGTCCGGCGACCCAAGCGGACCTGGCGGCGATCGTTGCCATGCTGGCGGACGACCCGCTCGGCGCGACGCGGGAGCGCTTCGCCGATCCGCTGCCCGAGGACTACTTCGCGGCCTTCGCGGCCATCGACCGCGACCCCAACAACGAACTGGTCGTTGCCGAACGGGCTGGTGCCGTGGTGGGCGTCCTGCAACTGACCGTGACACCATACCTGACCTACCAGGGTGGCTGGCGAGCCACGGTCGAGGGAGTCCGGGTGGCCGATGAGGCTCGCTCGGCGGGAATCGGTCGACGGCTGTTCGAGTGGGCCATCGCCCGGGCCCGCGAGCGCGGTTGCCACCTGATCCAACTCACCACCGACAAGGCCCGCCCGGATGCGCTCCGCTTCTATCAGTCGCTCGGCTTCGTGGCCTCCCACGAGGGGATGAAGCTCAAGTTCTGACCGGTCAGCGCGGGGTGGGCATCCTCGCGTCGACGGCTGCCCGCCACGCTGCCAGCCGTTGCTGCATGGCGGCCGCCCGATCCGGCTGGGTCGTGGCCAGGTCATCTCGCTCGCCGAGGTCCGCCGCCAGGTCATACAGCTCGACCTCACCGCTCTCGAACCACTCGATCAGCTTCCAATCGCCCACACGCATGGCGGCACCGGGCCGGTTGCCCGAGCCGTGATAGTGGGGGAAGTGCCAGAAGAGGGTGTCATGGATGGAGGCCACCCCACCGCGGAGGGTCGGCGCGAGGGAGGCGCCATCGAGGTGTCGTGCCGGGTCGAGTGATTGCCCCGCCATCTCGAGCAGGGTGGGGTAGAGGTCGGTTGTCATCGCCAGCCCCGCGGCCACCGCCCCCGGTGTGGTGACCCCGGGCCAGCGGATGATCAGCGGAGCTCGAATCCCCCCCTCGTAGAGCCATCCCTTGCCGGCCCGCAAGGGACGATTCGCGGTGGCCATGTTGGGCGACCGGCGCATCAGGGTCGAGAGGCCACCATTGTCGGAGAGGAAGATCACCACGGTGTTGTCGGCGAGCGCCAGCCGATCGAGGGCCTCGAGGATGCGGGCGACACTCTCGTCGGTGCTCTCGATCATGGCGGCGTAGGTGGGATGATCCTGTCGCAGCTTGGTGATCGCGTCGTGCTCGGCTTCAAACCCCGCCTCACCGGGGTCACCCAACGCCTCTGCTGCCGCCGTGTAGCCGGCGATCATCCCCGGCTTGGCCTCGAGCGGCGTGTGGACGGCATAGTGCGACAGCACCAAAAAGAACGGCTGGTCACCCTCGGTCGCCAGGAAGGAGATGGCCTCGTCGGTCAGGCGGTCGGTGAGGTAGCTGCCGGGTGGGTCATCCTCGAGATCCGGGACATCGGTGAGCGCCCAGCCGGGATTCCGATACGGTGGGAAGTAGCTGCCGGGTTGGCCGGCATGATTGACCGCGAACGAAAACCCGAAGCCCTGATCGATCGGCAGCCGCGCCCCTTCGCCGAGGTGCCACTTGCCGATGTAGCCGGTCCGGTACCCGGCATCCCGGAGCGCCTCGCCGATGGTGACCTCCTCGAGGGGGAGGGCGCGCAGGTAGTCCGCCTGCGTCAGCAGGCCGTGCTGTTCGCCGCCGATCCAGTTGGTGAGATGCAGGCGAGCTGGGTGTCGCCCCGTCATCAGGGAGGCGCGGGTGGGTGAGCAGACCGGTGACGCGGTATAGAACTCGGTGAAGCGGACCCCACTCGCCGCCAGGCGATCGATCGCCGGGGTGCGGTAGAAGCTGCTCTGATACACACCGGTGTCGGTCCACCCCAGGTCGTCCACCACGATCATGACGATGTTGGGTGGCGGGGGCGTCTGAGTGCAGCCTGCCAGTGCGGAGAGGAGCACAAGGAGGAGAAGGCGTCGCAGGATGGGGGGCCCCCGAGGCTGGAGTCCGGGTCGGATCGTCGCTGTCCAGAAGATATGCGGAGCGCTCGTCGCTGTGACCTCGACTCGCTAGGCAGGTGCCTGCGGACCGCATACCTTGCGGAGATCCACCTTCAGGAGCCCTCGATGGCGCTCGAAATGCGGACAGCCTGCGAGCGGTGCCGCGCAGCACTCGAGCAGGGCGGTCCGGCCCGGATCTGCTCGTACGAATGCACCTTCTGTCCCAGCTGCTCCGAGGAGATGTCGGGCGTCTGTCCCAACTGTGGCGGCGAGTTGCTGCCCCGTCCCCGCCGAGCGAGGTCCACCGATGCGTAGACTCCTCCTGCTCCTCACCATCGCAGGTGCCGCCATGCCGGCGGTCGCGCAGCAGCGCTTTACCAGGGCCGACACCCTGCGTGGGGACTGGACCACCCCCGGCCGGGCTTGGTGGGACGTCACCTGGTACGATCTGGCCGTCACCGTGGCACCAGGCGACTCGACGCTGACCGGTTCGAACCTGATGGTCTACCGGGTCACCGATACCGGGACGGAACTGCAGGTCGATCTCCAGCCGCCGCTCGTGCTCGACAGCGTGACCCAGGGCGGCCGCGCCCTGCCCCTCAGGCACGAGGGTGCTGCCCATTTCGCGACCCTCCCCAGCGCCGCTCCCGTCGGCTCGATGCAGCAGGTCACCGCCTGGTATCACGGCCATCCGCGTGTGGCACCGAGACCGCCATGGGATGGCGGGGTCAGCTGGAACCGCGACTCGCTGGGTCGGCCGTGGGTCGTCACGACCGATCAGGGTCTCGGGGCGTCGGTGTGGTGGCCCAACAAGGACACCCAGGCCGACGAGCCCGATTCGATGCAGGTCACGGTCACGGTGCCCCGGGAGTTCACCCAGGTGGGGGCCGGGCGGCTCCGGGCCACCCTCGATGCCGGTGGTCCCACCCGCAGCTGGCGCTGGGCGGCATCCTCGCCGATCAACAACTACGCCATCGCGCTGAACATCGGCCACTACCGCCACTGGCGTGAGATCTACCAGGGTGAGGCCGGCCAACTGACGATGGACTTCTTCCCGCTCGACTACCACGAGGCGGCCGCCCGGAAGCAGTGGGTGCAGGCTCGCACGACGATGCAGTGTTTCGAGCACTGGTTCGGCC
>JAHEFN010000113.1 GCA_024640185.1 Gemmatimonadota bacterium
ATCGTCGTCGAGCGCGGAGACCCGCAGGGTCACGGCGTAGTAGTAGGTCCCGGCCGTCTCGGGCGCGAAGCTTCGGAGGTCGATCCGCTGGCTGACCTGGCCCACAAACGAATCGAAGTCAGTGTACGGCGGAAAGTCGGTGGGCGGGCGGCCTGCCTGGAAGATCGTGTAGAAGTAGTAGCCCAGCAGGGGGTCCCGCCGGATCACGATGTCGAATTCGAAGTTGTCGACGTTCTGGTCGATGATGGCCCGATCGCGCCAGAGTTCGACCCGCCACTTGAGCCGAACCGGGAAGGCGTCGGCAAGGGCGCCCTGCCAGCGGGCCTCGCTGAGCAGGTCGAGGACGCGGAGCGACGGAGCCCTCGTCGACGAGTCGACCGTCACTTCCACGCGTGCGCCCCCCTGCGCCGCCACCGACGTGGCAGCGCCGACCAGTACGGCGGCGAGGAGGAGGACGATCCGGCCCACCGGGTGACTCAGAACCGGCGCTGGAGTCGGAAGGAGAGTCGGAACGGCTCGTCGTCGGTGAGTGAACGTGCGAGGTAGGCGCCGATCCATCCCGCATCGATCCCCACGCCGACGTCGGCACGCCATTCCTCAAGCGCCTGAATCCGGCCGCTGGGCACTTGCCCAGGACCATCGCCGGCGACCCATGCTGAACCAAAGTCGGAGAAGACCATCAGGTCGGCTTGCTCGATCCCGAGGCCATAGGGGCCGAGCTGGGTGGCGAGGTGGAGGTCGATGGTGCGCCGGAACTCCGCCTGCACGATCATCTGGCGGTCGCAGAGCGCCGGCACCGACGGATCGACTTGGCGGCGGGGGTCGCAGGTCACGCTGCGGAACGCATAACCAGCGAACGGGTCGGCGCCGTTGATCGCCATTCGCCGTTGAACGGTCAGCGGATCGCCCCCGACCCAGCCTCGGCCCGCGACGCGCAGGTGAATGGCGTTGCGGGGGTCGAGTCGTTGGATACGGCGAACGTCGAAGGACGCCTCATAGGCAGCGTAGCCCGCCGCCGGCAGGGGGTCCCGCACCTGCTCAGGGAGCAGGACAGGGGTGATGTCGTTGCTGGTGGTGCGTCGCGTACCGATGGCCAGGTTCCAGCCGTGTCGCGGGGCTGTCCCTGACTCTCCCGTCGTCCAGCGCGCGCGGAGGTCAATGATCGTGAAGCGGCCGTCATCAACCAGTGGGTTGCGCCGCCAGGCGTTGCCTTCGCGGAGGAGGGCGAACGGTGACGTCGCATTGAGCGAGCGCTGACGCTGGCTCGCGGCCCGGATCGAGAGCGTCAGGGCCGGTCGCGGCTGCCAGTCGAGGAATGCGGTCACCCCCTTCTGGCCGAACCAGTCGCGATAGTCTCGGCGGAAGAGCACCGCATTGAGGCTCGACTCGATCGGGGAGAGGGTGGAGTCGGCGGTCGGAACGACACGATCCCCCGCCGAGAGGCCGACGGTGATCGGCTGCTGGCCCGATCGGGTGGCACTGACCTGCGCGTGCCAACCGGTGCCCCCCCGGGTCCCACCGGGGTCACGAGCCGTCCGGAGGATCAGGTCCGCGTTGGCCTCGACCGTCAACTGACGGCCATCATCCCAGGCCAGCGATGGGCCGATGTGGATCGGCAGTCCCTCGACCCGGTTGTAGACCCCAGCGGCGAGCCGCGGGGAAATCACCAGATTGCCGAGGTGGATGGCGGCCCGTTCGGTGAGCTCACGCAGCGATGGGGCAGGGGGGGTCTGTTCGAGGGTGAACTCCGAGGTCAGCCTCACCGCAGCCCGGGAGCGGTACTCGGTGACCGGCCCCTGGTAGGTCGTCCCGGGATCCGCCGAGAACCGTCCGCCGAGCACGATGACCTCGCCATCGATGTGGCCACCCGCCTGCAGTCTCAGGTCGCCATTGATGACGATGACGTCACCCTGAACCCGTCCACTCAACAAGACCGGGGCGTTGTAGACCCCGAGTGAACCGTCGACGTTGGCCGGGAACTGGCTGCCGCCGAAGACCTTGCTGGTCGCCGGCGCATTGAAGAGCGCGAGCGCTCGTCGCAGCACGCTGTCCGGGATGCCAACCGGGAGAGGCGCTGGCTCGATCACCCTGCCGACATCCAGGGTCACGCCACCGTCCTGTGCAACGAGGGCCGCCACCGGCGCGGTGACGACCCCGGCGACCAGCAGGGCGAGGATGCGCTGGTGTCGACGCCTGACTGCGGTCATTCGGTGCCTCCCCGGATGCCGAGTCGGCGCATCCGTCGATAGAGATTGCCTCGGTCGGTCTGCAGCAGGCGGGCGGCCTCGGCGACGTTGCCATCGGCCGTCGTCAGTGCCCCCGCAATCTGGTCACGTTCATATCCGTCAAGTCGTTCGTTGAGCGATCGGGTGTCGTCGGTGGCGACAACGTCCCTCCGCTCCGGTACCGCTGTCGGTGTCTCGGGGAGGTTGGTCAACACCCGAGGGACCAGGTCGGCGGTCACTTCATCACCGCCGATGATCAACAGCCGTTCGACAATGTTGCCGAGCTCCCGGATGTTGCCCGGCCAGGCGTGCCTGGCCAGTGCTTCGAGGGCCGCCGGGGTGAAGTGCGGCGGCCGTCTCGGCCGCAGCCGAGCGGCGAGGTGGCCGACCAGTTCCGGCAGGTCGCCGATCCGAGCCCGCAACGGGGGGATCTCGATCGGGAAGACATTCAATCGGAAGTAGAGATCCTCGCGGAAGCTCCCCTCCGCAACGGCCTCCTCGAGTCGGCGGTTGGTGGCCGCCAGCACCCGGATGTCGACCTTGAGGGTGCGTTCGGCACCGATCCGCTGGATTTCCCCCGACTCGAGTACCCGCAACAGTTTGGCCTGGGCCTCGAGTTGGAGGTCGCCGATTTCGTCGAGGAAGAGGGTGCCGCCATCGGCCACCTCGAACCGTCCGATCCGTCTGGCCGTCGCCCCGGTGAACGAGCCCTTCTCGTGACCGAACATTTCGCTCTCGACGAGGTCACGGGGGATCGCCGCGCAGTTGACCGAGACAAACGGGCCATTCGCCCTGGGGCTCTGTCGGTGGATGGCGTTGGCGACGAGCTCCTTGCCGGTGCCCGAGTCGCCGAGGATGAGTACCCGCGCCTCGGTGGTGGCCACTTGGTCGATGGCCTGCCGGACGAGATCCATCTGCGGGGAGGTGCCGATCAGCTTCGGCTGCGGGGCGAGCTGGGCCTTGAGCGCGCGGTTCTCGGCCTGGGTCCGGACCAGTGTCTCTGCCGAGCGGACGGCGACCAGGAGCGATTCGGGTGCGAGCGGCTTCTCGAGGAACTGGAAGGCACCGCTCTGCACGGCGCGAACGGCATCCGACAGCTGGGCCTTGCCGCTCATCATGATGACGGGGATGTCGGCGTCGGTGGTGCGGATCTTCTCGAGGGTGGCCAGGCCGTCCGGACCCGGCGGCATCATCAGGTCGAGCAGGATGAGGTCGGGTTTGGCGTCGGGGAGCGCCAACAGCCCGGCGTTGCCGTTGGCAGCCTCGGCCACCTCGAAGCCCTCGGACTTGAGCAGGGCGCCCACCATTCGGCGGATGTTCGCCTCGTCGTCGATGATCAGAATGCGTGTGCTCATGCAGGAAGCCGTACGATGAAGGTCGCCCCGCCGCCGGGGGTGTCGGTGACGGCGATGCTGCCACCGTGCTGCTCGAATGTCTGCCGGACGATGGCCAGACCGAGCCCCGTCCCATCGCCCTTGTCGGTGAAGTAGGGCTGGAAGATCAACTCACGCTTCTCCAGGGGGACACCGGCACCGCTGTCGGCAATCGCCACCACGATCTCCTCTCCGTCCTTGTCCAGTCTGATCTCGATCATCCCCTCTGCGGTGGATGCTTCGACCGCATTGCGGAGGAGGTTGCTGAAGGCACGCCGTATCGGATCGTAGTGTGCCTCGATGATCAGCGCCTCATGATCGGAGCGGAAGCGCCGATGCATCGTCTCGGGCACGGTGGCCCGCAGCATCTCCTCGAGGAGCTCACGGAGGTCGACCGGTGAGGCCACCGTCTCGGGGAGCCGACCGAGCTCGGCAAACTCGCGTGCCATTGCCTCGAGGCGGGCGGACTCTGCCGCGATCACCTCGAGCGGTTCGCTGATGTCCGCTGATGGCGCACGACGCATCTGGAGCACGGCGAGGCGGATCGGGGTCAGCGGATTCTTCATCTCGTGGGCCACACGGCGAGCGACCTCGCCGAATGCTCGCAGCCGTTCGGCTTCGAGCTCCGCGTTTCGGGCCTGGTCGAGGGACGTCGCCAAGTCGCGGAGGGCGCCCCGCACCACCGCGAACTCCGGGATTCCCCCCTCCGATTCGTCCTCCGACGGGAGTGGCTCCCGTCGGGCGATTCGGCCGGTCCACTCCACCAGCTCGTCGAGGGGTGTCGCCAGCTGGCGCGAGAGGGTGACGCCCACGATGGCAATGACGAACAACAGCACCACGGCCACAACGGCGATCAGCAGGGGGACGCTGCTTCGGACGGATTCGGAGATGCTGCCCGCCCGCCGGAACCGGCCAATCAGCTCACTGAGGGCCATCTCATGATCGCGCTTGGCAAGTGATGCCTCGGCGCTCAAGCCGACCCCGAGGAGGGCCTCGTTCAGGCGGGTGCCGGTCACCTCGACTCGCGCCAGTTCCACCGAAGGGTCGAGTCGACCGGTCAATGGGCTGAGTGCCAGCATCACCGCGATGACCATCAGGGTCACCGGGATGGCGCTGACCGTCAGCAGGGCGAGGAAGAGACGGCCGCGATAGGACAGGCGGGACACGATTCCAAGGTAGCCGGATCCGGGGACGATGTGGGGGTGTTGCGTTGACGCAACACAACAGAATCGGTGCCCGGCGCGAAGGGGGCTGGAGGCGGCTCCCTCCCTGCAACGGTCTTTTGGCACCGCTCATGCTCCAGCAATGGCCAGACGCGGTGTCATCTTCACCCCCTCCGGGATTCCCATGCGCGCATTCCAGCTCCTCAATCAGCGGTGTCCAGCCGGATGGCTCTTCTCGCTGGCCCTCCTGCTTCCCCTGGTCCCCCTGACTGCCCAGCGCGCCGGAAGCGGCGATCTGGTCGGTCGGGTCGTGGACGACCGCGACATTGCCGTGCCCGATGCGACCCTGACCCTCAGTCGGGGCGGTGTCGCCATGCCATTCACACTGGCTGATGTGAGCGGCCGGTTCGCGCTGACCGACCTCCCTCCCGGCAACTACACCTTGCTGGTCGAGCAGGTCGGCTACCAGCCGGTCCGGATTCTGGGGTTGGAGGTGGTGGGGGGTGCCCGGTTGCGCCTGACGGTTCGGCTCGAGAGGCGGCCTCCACCGATCACCAGTGTCGAGGAACGGATCTACGAGGGGGCCGGTGCCGTGACCGAGGGCGGCGTACTGACCGGCGACGAGATCACCGCCTTTTCGCGGCGGCTCGCCGCGACCGACCTGACCAGTGGCTCGTCGGCGTTGACCACCCCGTTCGATGGCCGCGGTGGCTTCTCTGGCAATGGGATGCCCACGGGGGCGTCGGCGCTGATCGTCGATGGTCTCGAAGAGTCGCTCCTCCGCCATCCTGGATTGCCTGCCGAGGGTGGCTCGGCTCCGCTCTTCGCGAGGCGGGGGGTCACCCAGGCCAGGACGATGGGTTTCGTGACAGATGCCGAGTCGCCAGCGGTCCAAGGGGCATCGCTCTTCCTGCTCCCCGATGCCGGTGCCGGTCTGGCCGGGATCCGGCCATGGGTGAGTTGGTCCGGGGCGGCGATGGCCGCCGCCGAGGACAATCCGGCGGACTCGAGCGGTTCGACCCTCGCGGTCGGCGTGGATGTGAGTGGTGGGAACCCGGAGACGACCAGCTGGTCGCTCTCGGGGGCGCTGGAACGGCGTCGTGAGCCGGGAGCTGATCTCTCGACGACCGACCCTGCCGCGTTCGTCGAGGCGATTGCCGAGGCGTCATCAGTGGGTGGTTTCTCGCTCGAGGACGGTCTCTTCCCCACGACCCATGGCTGGGAGGGTGTCACCGGAAGCGGTGCGCTCCAATCACGGCTCGGCAAGAACTCACGTATCACCGCCCGCTTCGCCGCCGCGGCCTGGGACGAGGACGCCCCACGACTCTGGTCACCGGCCGCGGGTGCGGGATCGAAGCTCACGGCCAACGATGTCTCGGGCGCGTTGGCGTATGAGATCTCTGGCGAGGGCTGGGGGTCGGTCACCCGGGTCGGGATCAGGAGTTCCAGCCGGGAGTGGACCGGGAGTGGCCTTGGCGAGGTGAAGCTGGTCTCGGCAGGACTCGCACTTGGTTCGGCGGCCTCACTGCCGGGCGACTTCTCGGAGCGCACGCTGCAGATCGGCGAGGTCGTCTCGTTTCCGACCGGCAGTCACAACATCAAGGTCGGTGGCCTGGTCGCCAAGCGGACCATCAACTACGACTGGGTCGCCAACGGCGGCGGGGCGCTCTGGTTCGGTTCCACCGACGACATCGAAGCCCGTCGCTTCTCCCTCGTGGCCGTGCGGAGCAGGGGCATCGCTCCCGATCTCGACATCACCGAATTCGCTGGCTTCGTCGAGGATGAGTGGTCGGTCTCTCCCGAGTTCACGCTGACCGGCGGCGTCCGCTATCAGGGCCAACGGCTCCCCGACGAGGCGTTCACCCTCTCCGGGGCGCTTGCGACTCGGCTGGGAATCAACAACGCCCTGGTCCCGACGGGGTACGCCTCCGCCGTCGGCCCCCGGCTGGCGCTCAGTTGGCATCCCGGGGGAAGCGACCAGACCGTCTTCACGGTGGCCGGTGGCCTCGTGCCGGGTCGGTACGACCTGAGTGCCTTCGCCGAGGCCGCTCGCTACGACGGGGGGGTCATCGTCGAGCGGTTTGCCGGCACCGCCGCGGGGGCCGTTGGTCCCGGCGGGTCGGGTGTGACCGGAGTGCGTGCCGCGGGCTACACCTTCTTCGGCGATCAGGTCCGAGCACCGCGGAGCAGTGTCCTTGATGCCTCCCTCCGTCAGGTGCTGGCTCCGGGAACCGTCGTGACCGTCTCGGGCGGCTATCGCCACGGTGATTATCAGGTCCGACGGTCGGACTACAACCGGCCGGCGGCTCCACTCGCCTTCGACGGCGATGGCCGGGCGATCTGGGGCGTGCTCGACCAGTTCGATGGGCTGGTGGTGGCCGCACCCGGTTCGAACCGGCGCTTTGCGGAGTTCGACCATGTCTGGGGGCTCGCCTCGACAGGGTACGTCGATCATTACGAGGCCACGGCGTCGATCGAGCGTCGCGTCGGTGACGGCTTTTCGCTCTCGGCCGCCTACACCTGGTCCCAAACCGAAGACAACCTCGTCGGCCAATTGAGTGCCGACCCCGCCGACCGAGCGACTCCTATCGGCACGGCGTTCGACGGCAGCGACTGGTCGGAGGGCCGCTCCGATCTCGACATCCCGG
>JAHEFN010000114.1 GCA_024640185.1 Gemmatimonadota bacterium
GCGTGGCATGGCGCCGAGGTCCACCGGTCGGAGGTCGCCACTGCCGATCCGTTCCGTTGCTCCGACCAGTCGTCGCAGCGGGAGCACCACGGCACGGACGGTGGTCACGGCCGAGCCGACACCCATGATCAGCGCCACGACAAACAACAGCCAGACCATGCTGCGTCGCTTGGTGCTGGAGTCCGAGAGGGCCGCCGCTCGAATCTCCGCACTCGTGTTCTGGGCCTCGGTGAGGGCCCTGGTGGTGGCAAGCAGGGTGTCGACGGACGCGGAGAATTCGCCCCGGTCGGCGACCTGGTTCTCGAGTTGCAACGCGGTCGAACGGATGATCGACAGGGACTCATTCTCGGCATCAGTGAGGGTGCCGAGCTCGCGGTAACTGGCGGTGGCGGCGATCAGGGAGAGCCGGATCGATCGAATGCCATCCCGCACCGCGATGGTGTCGCCGGCGGAGAGGCGATTCACGTGCTGGACCGCCGCGGTCACGCTCTGGGTCATCCCCTGGGTGAGGACATTCCGACCGCGCAGGATCTCGAACTCCTCCTGCATTGCGCGCTCGAGGGTGTTCGTCACATTGACACCCGTGAGTGTCATGGCGAAGACCAGCAACAACAGCAGGACGGTTCCGGCGCTGACCCGGTTGCGAAGGGGCTGCTGCTCGGTCATGGCGACCGACGCCCGCTGGAACGGGGAATCAGTTCACCTTCCGGACGTTGGCGGCCTGAAGGCCCTTCTCGCCCTCGACCACCTCGAACTCGACCTCGTCACCCTCGGCGAGGGACCGAAACCCGCCGGCCTCGATGGCGGAGAAGTGGACAAAGACATCCTTGCCACCCTCCTGGGTGATGAACCCGAACCCCTTCGCGTCGTTGAACCACTTCACGGTTCCCTTTGGCATCGCTGACCTTCCTGAGCAGAAACAGGGCTGGTGTCCCGAGCGAACCGGCCCGGGTTGGCCGGCTCCCGGGGAATGTTGCCAGCCCGGCAATGTCGAACGCAAGCGCCGGGGCCTAGCCCCGGCCCCATCCTGACCGTATCATCCCCCCCGTGACGATACCAACTTCCCTCGCCATCCGGACCTTCGCCGACCACGGTGAAGCCCTCGCCCATTGTGTGCTGCGTGCCGGGGAGGCCCCCCGGGTGCACGCCTTTGATGATACCGTGGGCTGCCCGACCGAGACCCTCTTGGCGGCGTTGGAGTGGACCAAGGTGGTCGGGGTCCTCCCGGATGATGACCTGCTGCACGCCGGGCACCTCACCAGCGAGACGGCGTCGGCAGTCGTGGAGCGGCGGGACGGCGACCATCGGCAGTGGGTCTTCCTTGGTCCACGGCTCGACGTGCCGCAAGTCGAGGCGTGGGAAGGGACCGTGCTGCTGAACGAGCCCGGGGTCAAGGGAGTGGTCTTTCAGGAGCGGGCCCACGCGATCGCCCATTTCCTCCGGGTGACCCTGGGGGCCGGGGCGATCATGGCCCAGCTTGGTCGGCGCGCTCCCGAGATGCGGCACGTGCGCCGCTGGCTGGGTCCGATCGTCAATGAACTCGACAGCCCTCGCCGCTGGATCTCCGGCTGGTTCACCGTCTCGCGGGGCGCGGCGTTGTTCGTCGGAGAAGAAGTGGGCGACACCAGATACCGTTACATCGAAGTGGGGATTGAACCATGAACCGCGTCATTTTGGGCTCCGCCATCCTGGGGGCGATGCTCTGCCTCGGCCCCACCGCCAGCCTTGGGGCACAGGGCAACGGCTCGGCCACCATCCCGGAACGCGTGCAGCGCCAGCTCTGGCCGGAACGGGCACTTTCGCCGATCGAGCAGGAACTCAAGGATCACGTCATCGTGCTCCGCGACAGCTTGGCGATGGTCGATGCATCGGCCGCGCTGATCGTGCGGCAGCGCCGCGGCGGCGCTGGCGCCGCCGTGCTGCGCTCGAGCAGCCGACGGTTGGCATCGACCTGTGAGGCGGGCGCCCGGGAGGGCAAGGTGATGCACGAGTTCGCCAAGGGTCTCTTCACCGACGACACGAAGTGGGGACCCCTCGCCGTTGCCACCTTCCAGGCCGGTGCCGGCGACCTGGTTCGCCACATGGGAGGTTGCTCGTCTGCTGCCACGGCCCTGGCGGAGACCGAGCAGGGCCCCGATCCGGAGCAGCTGGTGAAGGTGGCGTTGGCGGCCCAGGCCGCAGTGGCCGACTACACCATTGCGGCTGCCGGGTTGCTGAACACCCTCAATATTCGGGTCGATCCACGCGGAACCGGGCAAGCGGGGCGCTGATCTGGGGGGATGTGGCGACGTGGATTTGTGGATCAACATCTCCACATCGCGTGGAGAAACGCTCCAACTGCTGATTTCGCAGCGAGTTTCTGTCCACAAGTTGCCCACCTGGAAGTGAGCTAACCCGAACAAAATCAGGCACTTGCGGGATTTGTCCCCAGTGCCGAAACTAGTTGGAGTTGATGGGACGTTTCGCGCGCCTCATCCTCTCCGATCTAGCGCCTCGGGGAGCCGTGCGAGCGAGTGGTCCGCGAGCCGCTCTGACTCGTAGCGCTCAGTTCACCTCAGATGCCCCCGAGCACCGGAGGCTGGATTGGGAAGCGGTCGATCAGCCTTGCTGGTCGGCCGCTTCGTCTTTCCGGTCATCTGCCGAGCGGCCGAAGTCCGGGGCGAGGCGGAAGAGCCAACGATTGTCGAGTTGCCAGACGCGGCGCGACGACAGCCTGGCGTCACCGACGAAGTATTCCGGTGCAGCATAGCTCTCCGTGATGGACGCGGTCTTGGCGCTGGCATCATCGGCCATCGACAGGATCTCTGCCTCCAGGGTCATCGGCCGCACCGGCGCGCCATACTCCAACCGTCCGTGGTGCGAAAGAATCAGGTGCTCGATGACCATCGCCTCCTCGTCGGTGCAGGGGGGCGTCTCGGCCCGCAACAGTGCCTCGCGAAACATCATGGCGCCGATGACCACATGGCCGGCGAGCCGTCCCCGCTCTGTGGTGTCGAAGATGCCCTCTTCCCAGGTGTAGCTCTCCAGCTTGCCGATGTCGTGCAGCATGGCGGCCACGGCGACCAGTTCCTCGTCGGCGCGGGCGACCCTGGCCATCTGTCGTCCAATGCTCACCACTTCCGAGACATGCTGGAGCAGGCCGCCAAGGAGGGCGTGATGCCCCACACCGGGCGCGCCGGGGCAGCGCTCGAATCGTTCGCGGAACGCCTCGTCGGCGAAGAAGAGATCGACCACCGCTCGCAGTCGTGGCGCGCGCAGCTTGTGACGGACCTCATCGAGATACTGCCAGTACTTCTCGACCGGCCCGACGGATGGCACGAAGTCGGCCAACTCGATGCTCCCCTTGGGGAGCGCTCGGACCGAACCGGTCTCGACCTGCAGGGCGTCGCGATAGGCGGTGACGGTGCCGACCACTTGGGCAATCATCCCCTTGGTCAGCTCCTTGATGATCTCGTCGCGGCCAGCCCAGAAGGGCGCGGAGTCGATCCGACCGGTGCGATTGCCGAAGACCACCACGGTGCGCGGGTGGTCACCGCCCTTGCGAACGACGTCGAGGACGAGGAGTGGGTGATGGATCTCGTCGCCGGCACTGAGGGATGGGATGTCGAGCATGGCATGGCCCTGCAGAAAGGAGTCAGGAGACAAGGGTAACGTCGGCGTCCATCCGATGCCTGCTGACGGAGGCTCGCCAACCTGAGCATGGCCGGATCGGATTTCTGGCGCTAGCTTCGCGGCGTGCGTCCCCTCCATCTGCGTCTGCTGACGCCCGACCCCCAGCGCGACGATGTCTCGGCGCTCGTCGAGGCGCTGCGTGCTGCCGGGCACCTGGTCACCCATGCCGTCAGCGACCCCGTGCCGCCGGACTATCCGGTCATCCCGGACTTTGTGGTGACCGAGGGGGCCGCCCAGCCAACGCCAGAATCGCTCGAGGCGGCGGAGGCGCGCCACATCGCGGCGATGCTCGCGCACAGCCACGGCAATCGCCGCCAGGCGGCCCTCCTGTTGGGCATCGCGCGCTCCACCCTGCTCGCCAAGATCCGCAAGTACGGGCTCTAACCTCTCGTCGGTCATCGAATCCGGCCGAGGCGGGAGAGCACCACCTGGCGTGTCGCGCGGGCGGTGCGGAGCTGCAGTGTGCGATTGCTCGCGCCGACCGCCAATCCCTCGGCGCCGAACAGGATCCGCCGGTCGAGCCCCGAGAGGACCACGCCATGGACCATGGGGTGGCGGCCGCGCCACCACACACTGGTGTCAGGTGTCAGTCGGCGGACCACGAGGGTGAGTCCCTCCTCCTCGACGGCGACGGTCGCTCCGAGTCGAATCGCCGTCCCCCGCGCGGCGTCCAGCGCCGCGACAACCTCGGCGTGGGCTTGGCCGAGCGCCAGGGCATCGGTGTAGCCGGCGACGCGTGGGTATCCCACCAGGACGAGGAGCCCGATGATGGTGAGGGCGAGGAGCAGTTCGATGAGGGTGATGCCGCGGTTCGACATGTCGTCAGGATGGCCCGGTGCGGTGCCATCGGTGGCGCCAGATTGCGCGGTGCCGATACTCTTCCATGCGACATGCCAAGCCTCCTTGAACCGCTCGTCTCCCTCCGCCGCCACGCCAGCGACGCTCCCTGGGCGGTCGCCGAGCTGGCGGAGCTGGCCGACCGACTGCTGGAGGCCGCCGGGCAGCCCCCGGAGCGACCGACCACCGACCGCACGGTGCGGTTCTATGTGACGCGCCGGGTCATCCAGCCGCCATTCGGGCAGGGGCCAGGGTCTGCATGGGGGTATCCGCATCTGGTCGAGCTGCTGGCGGCTCGGCTGGCCCAGCGGGCGGGTGAGCCGTTGGAGGCGATCGCCACCCGGCGGGCCACGCTCGCTCCCGAGGCGCTGGAGCGGCAGGCGGCGGAGCGCCTTGGGGTGGCCGTGCCCGGGCCGGTTGACCGGTCGCCGCCAGCGCCCCGCCCCGCCGGGGTGGCTCGACAGGTCGTGGTCGAACCCGGTGTGGAGTTGCATCTTGCGGCTGACCATCCGCTGTCGCGCGACGACGAACGCCTCGGCGCCATCATCGATCGCCTTGCGAAGGACATCGCTTCTCGTATCCAGGAGACCTGATGGGCACCATGATCCTGCTCGTTCTGCTCGCCGGTACCGTGCTGTGGCTGATCGGTGCATTCAACCGACTGATCGCCCTGAAGGGCCAGGTCGCCAATGGCTGGAAGCAGATCGACGTGCAGCTCAAGCGGCGACACGACCTGATCCCGAACCTCGTCGACACCGTCCGTGGCGCCCTCACCTTCGAGCGAGAGACACTCGAGGCGGTGGTGCAGGCGCGCACCCGGGCGGTGAATGCCCAGGGCGTTCCTGCCGTTGCCCAGGCCGAGAACATGCTGACCCAGGCGCTGGGGAAGTTGTTCGCGCTGCAGGAGGCCTACCCCGAGCTGAAGGCGGTCGCCAACATCGCCGAGTTGCAGGAGGAGCTTGCCTCGACGGAGAACCGGATCGCCTTCTCCCGCCAGCACTACAACGACGTCGCGACGAGCTTCAACGTCGCCCAGGCCCAATTCCCGACCAACCTGGTGGCTGGGCTCGCCAAGGCCTCCCCGGCGGCACTCTGGGAGATCGTCGACGAGGCGGAGCGTTCGGTGCCGAAGGTGGACCTCGACCTGCGCTGATCGCGCCCGATGCCCCCGTCACGGCGTGACCTGTTTCACCAGCAGGAGCAGAACCGGCGGAAGTCGAGCTGGTTGCTGGTCGGCTTCGTCTTCTTCTTCGCCTGGATCGGCTTCGGTGGAGACGTCGCGATCTATCTCTTGCGCGACGATGGCCTGACCGGCAGCTACCGACACACCATTCCGTTCGTCGGCATCGGGGCGACGCTGCTTGCTGCCGGGATGGCCTGGAGCGCGTGGCGCTGGGGCGACACGCAGGTGCTCTGGTCGACCAGGGCGATGGAGTTGATCCATCCGGTGACCCCGGAACAGCACCGCCTGGTCAACGTCGCCGATGAGATGGCGATCGCCTCCGGGATGCCGCGTCCCCGGCTGTGGATCATCCCCGATGATGACCTCAATGCCTTTGCCACCGGGATCGATCCGGCCTCCGCCTCGGTCGCCGTCACCGAGGGGCTGCTCCAGCAGCTCGACCGCGATGAGCTCCAGGCGGTGCTGGCACACGAGTTTGCGCACGTGGCCCGCTACGACACCCGGTTGATGACCCTGGTGGCGGCGATGGTCGGCGCGATGGCCCTGCTCTCGGATGGGATGGGGCGTTTCCTCTGGCAGGGGGGGCGGGTCGGTCGCCTCGCCGGTGGCCGGAAGGCGGCCGGCCTGACTGGCCGTGGGGTGGGTCGGCGTGGTGCGGGCCGGGCGGGGGCGGGGATGCTGGTGCTGGGGCTCTGGTTGGTGTCCCTGCTGGTGGCGCCGCTCATTTCGCGGATGATGGCGATGGCGATCTCGCGCAAGCGTGAGTTTCTCGCCGATGCCACCGCGGCCCAGTACACCCGCAATCCGGGGGCACTGATTCGGGCGCTCGAACGGCTGGACACCGCCCGATCACCGACCCTCGCCATCGGGCCCGGTGCCGCCCATCTCTGCATCATCGATCCCGGCGATCGCCGCTTCCAGCGCTGGAAGGGGGCGGTCGGCGATCTGTTCGCCTCTCACCCGGCCGTCGAGGCCCGGATCGAGCGACTGGAACAGATGGGCGGCTGAACGTCCCGGCGCTGTGACGATCAGGCGGCTGGCCGGTCCTCTCGGGCGACCACCGTCATCAACGCCTCGACGACCTGCCCGTCGAGCACCGTGCCGACCAGGTCCCGCATCCGTCCCGCCGCCTCGATCTCCTCCATCCGGTCCTGGTACGGGCGCAAGGTGGTGAGGGCGTCGTAGACCTCGGCGGCGCCGATGATCCGGCCGCCGATCGGGATGGCCGGGCCGGCGAGTCCATCCGGGTACCCGCTGCCGTCGACGCGCTCATGGTGGGAGCGGACGAAGGCGATCACCTCACGGAGGTGCGTGAGCGGGGCGAGGATCTGGGCGCCGATGACCACATGGGTCTTGACGTGCTCGAACTCCTCTTCGGTCAGTGCGCCACGCTTGTCGATCACTGCCTCGCGAATCCCGATCTTGCCGATGTCATGGAGCCGCCCGGCCGTGCGGACCAGGGCAACGCGCTCCTCGGGCAGGCCGAGTTCGGCCGCGATCTGCGCGGAGAGCTCGGCGATCCGCATCGAGTGCCCCCGCAGGTACGGGTCCTTCGCCTCGAGGGCGTTGACCAGTGCCTCCAGCGTCGCCACCGAGATCCGCTCGAACTTGCCCCGCTCGATGCGGAGCTCTCGGCCCCGCTCGATGATCTCGTTCTTGAGCCAGGCCTGCGTCTCGGCCTGATTGATCTGTTCCCGTCGGTGA
>JAHEFN010000115.1 GCA_024640185.1 Gemmatimonadota bacterium
CCGTGGATCCGCTTGAGGACCCGGTCGGCCACGAGGGTCAGCGAGTCACCGTCGGACAACGGCACGACCTCTGGTCGTCGTGCCATCTCGAGCGGTCCGCCCTGGTCGGGAAGACGGGCGGCGACGGCCGGCCTGAGGAGCATGAGCCCCGGGAGCATGGTCAGGCCTGCGGGCATGGGGACGGTGGTCCACCCATCAGACGTGGGCATCGGATGGTCGTGGGTGGGCTCCGTGGCAGCTCGGAACTCCGCCGCGCTGACATCGACGATGCCGGCGGCAAACTGCTGGAAGTCCGGTGGCTGCAGCCTCGTGCTCGGGGAGCCGCCCCGGAGGACCAGCCGCCCGGTCCGTTCAGGCACGTCCGCCGACGGCTCCGCGCTGACCACCAGAACAAATTGCTCGAAGGCGACCTCACCGAGCACCGTCACCCCGTTGGCGACCGGACCCAATCTCACCCACTCCGAGAAGAGCGGGGTCGTGGCCCAGGCGACATACGTCCTGGCGCGCGCATCGACCTCCCGCGGCGATGGCAGCCCGGCCAGCACCAGCCGGGGGCGATAGCGGATGATCCCGTCCCGGGTGACCGGCAGCGTGAAGGGACCGGGGGCGAGATCGAGGATCGCGTGACCCGTCACCCCGTTGGGCGTCCCCGGTGCGGCGACCAACTCGAGACAGTAGAGATCGGCCGAGGGCAGGCCCGGCAGGGTGCTGCGACAGGGATCGGCCACCTGGTGCTGGGCGGCGATCGGCGCGGCGAGCAGCGCCAGCGCGAGGGCAGGCCGGGAGCATCGGAGAGGCATCATCAAGGGTAACGTCAGATCTCCGACCGTGCCCCCGCGGCCGCGAGCCGCGCCATGATCTGCTGATGTCCCCCAAGCCGGGCGAAGGTGATGGCGGTGTAGCCCTCGGGCGAGGTGGTGGCGAGATCGGGCCGGACGTCGATACCCAGCAGGGCGGAAACCATCGCCGACCGACCCCACCGTGCCGCCACGGCGAGGGCATGGTAGCCGGTGCGGTTGGGGATCTCGCGAGCACGACGTAGCTGACGGATCTCATCGGGCGTGCCGTGCAAGGCGACATACATCATGCCGAGCGAGAGGAGTTCACCGTCGAGGACCTCGTGCCACTTGGGTGCCTGTCCCTGTCGCCGCCCCTCAAGCGACTGCATCCACTCCCGAACCCGCTCCCCACCACCGGCTGACTGAATCGCCTGCACCAGCAGCCGGTCGAGGATGGCGGGGCGATCGTCGAGCATCGCCAAGTCGTAGCCGCTATGTCCCGTCCCGTCGCGCAAGGACGGGTCGGCCCCCGAAACCAGCAACTCGGCGACCATGGTGTCGCGGCCGAGGCGAATCGCCTGGTGAAGCGCCAACTCCCCGGTCGAGGATTCGAGATTGGCCGCGACGCCCTCGGTCAGCATTCGCAGGACCAACGGCAACGAGTCCTGCGCGACGGCCATCACCAGGCGATCGCCAGGGGGCGGCGACGGTGCGGCCGGCGTACACGCCAGCCACACGATCATCGCCCCTGGCCACCAGAATCGGTGCATCAGACGCGCTGGTGGTCCGGGCGCCAGTGCTTCACCCGCGCCTTGATCTCCTTGCGATCCGTGATCCCCTCATCGAGCACGGCCTTGACGAGGGCTGGCAGCTCATCGTCACTGGCGAAGCGAAGTCCGACCATCTGTCCCACCGTGAGGCCCTCGATCTGGCCCTGCATCTCGGCCGGGAGCAGGCGAGCCATCCGGATCCGCTCCTCGAGTCGAATGAGGCGATCCTGCACCCCGAGGGCATAGAGCCGCGCGAGGAAGGCGATCACCAGGATCGCGAAGGCCACGGCGGCGGCAAAAGCCGTCGAGAGCCCCGGAGCCTTGACCGCCGCGATGACGGCTACCACGACGTGCGCCATCAACAGCGGGACGGCGACAAAGTGAAATGGTGGCGACCACCGGGCGTGGCTGGCGGCGGACTGCGGGGCGGTATCGGCCATCGGAGGATTCCTTGGAGGGGGAGAACAGGTGAAACGTCAGCAGGTATCGGGCGGTTCCGTCAGCCGGGCGGACGGGCCAGCGCCTCGAGTGCCGCACCGGTCATCCGGTTGGTGATCCAATCATCGAGCGGAACGGCGCCGAGCGATCGATAGAATCCGATCGCGGACGCATTCCAATCGAGCACCGCCCACTCGAGTCGGCCACAGTCACGCTCGATGGCGATCTGGGCCAGCCGACGGAGCAGCGCCTTGCCGATGCCATTGCCACGAAGCTCCGGCCGCACGAAGAGATCCTCGAGCCAGAGGCCGCGGCGGGCGAGGAAGGTCGAGTAGGTGTGAAAATACAAGGCAAAGCCTGCCGGCTTGCCGTCCCACTCGGCGATGATGACCTCGGCATCGGGCGAGGCACCGAACAGCGACGCGGTGAGTTGCGCCTCGGTGGCGACACAGGCCTCCGCCAGGCGCTCATAGTCGGCGAGCGCCCGGATCAGGTCGAGGATCAGGGGGGTGTCGGCCGACATGGCCTGACGAATGGTGACGGGCATCAGCGGACCCCCAACCTGGTGATCATCCACGAATCGCTGCCTGGAACCAGCCCAGCGCAATCAGCACCGCAGCCGCCTTCCCCCACCGTGGCCACCGTGACCAGAGCACTGCCGTCGAGACGACGAGTGCGAGTGCCCCGACGACGGCCAGCGGGAAGACCGTCTCCAAGCGCGGCGGCGGCGTGGCCGGCATGAGAAGCCAGAGCCCAGCCAACCCCAGAGCAATCGCCACGGCGAGGACCCACGCCGCACCGAGAAAGCGGCGGGTGACCGCGTCGGGGGTGGCATCGCCTGCCGGCCGCCTCCAGGCCGTGACCATCACCGCCACACAGATCAGGGTGAGGTCTGCGACAGCGAACCAGCGCAATGCCGGCGTCTGCAGTGAGGGTGCCAGCTGGTCACCGAGCACCGACCCCGCCGACTGCAACCCCCGGTCGAAGCCACCGCGCCAGCCGGGCACCCCGGCATCGAGCCAAGCGTGCCCCAGGCGGAGCGCGGCGATCATCGAAAGCCCGAGGGGCAGGGTGGCCAGGGCGATCCGTGGCCCGATGCCGTTGCCTTCCCGACCGCGGACCACCGCCGCCCAGCCGATGGCCGCGATCGGCAAACCGGCGGCGGAGGGAGCGACATGCACCGCCGCGATCGCGGCCAGGGCCCCGTAGGCAATCGACCAGCGTGGCGCGTGCAGCATCAGGGCCAACATCATCAGAGTGATCGCCGTCAGGGGCGGTCCGGTGAGGGAGTCGTGGTGCAACTCCAGGAAGCCGGGCAACGCGAAGACCATCAGCGCGGCGACGACCGCGGCAGTCATCCCGGCAGCCGCGTCGACCAACGAGAAGGCCAGGGCGATGGTGAGGCCGGCAGAGAGCGCGGTCAACAGCGGCCCGAGCGTGGTAGCCCACGGCTCGCTGAGGCCCACCACGTAAAACAGTTGATCCGAGCTGGCGTGCCACCAGACCAGCCCGCCGGCGATCAGGAACGCCAAGACGGCACGGCCGATGGGGCGGCTCAGCGGCGGACTCCATCGGGATACCACTGGGCCCCCGATCGCGCCATCTCGATCAGCACTGGCGCCGGCGTGAACCGCGGGCCGTGTGACTGCGCCAGCCGTTCGAGGGTCGCGACAGCCTCGCCCGCCCCCAATGCATCGAGCGTCCTGAGCGGGCCACCTCGGAATGGTGGGAAGCCGATCCCGAAGACCGCACCGATGTCGGCGTCGCGCGGGGTGCGGACCACACCCTCACTCATGGCCATTGCCGCTTCATTGAGCATCGCAAAGACCAGGCGGTCGCGGACCCGATCGACGTTGACCGACTCGGCACGCCGCACGCCGAGGAGCCGAAAGACGCTCGCATCGGGGCCGGCCTTGTGCCCGTTCTTGTAGAGATAGAAGCCGCGCCCGTTCTTGCGCCCCAAGCGGTCATCGCCACGCATCAGGCCGATGACCCGAGACGGTGCCAAGCGAGACCCGAATGCTTGATGCATCACCTTGCCGGCCTTTTCGCCCACATCGAGGCCGACCTCATCGAGCAGGGCCACCGGGCCGACCGGAAAGCCCCAGTCGGTCATCGCGGCATCGATCGTCTCGATCGGCACCCCGTCCTCGAGCAGGTAGCCCGCCTCGTTGAGGTACGGCAACAGGATACGGTTGACCCAGAAGCCCGGCGAGTCGGCCACCACGATGACCGTCTTCCCCATCCGTCGCCCAAATCGCACGGCCGTGACCACGGGATCGACGCCGGTCCCCTCGTGGGGGATCACCTCCAGCAACGGCATCTTCTCGACCGGCGAGAAGAAGTGCATCCCCAACACGCGCTCCGGGTGTGCCGCCCCCGCAGCGATGTCGCCGATCGGAATCGTCGAGGTGTTGGTCGCGATCACGGTCGAGGCCGGCACCGCACGCTCGACGTCGGCGAGCACCTGACGCTTGACGTCGAGATCCTCGAAGACCGCCTCGATGATCACCTCGGCCCCGGCAAACCCCGACCAATCACCGGTACCGGTGATCAGCGCACGCTGACGCTCGAACTCCTGGGGCGTCATCCGGCGGCGTTCCACTCGCTTCTCGAGGAGTCGGGTCGCGGCACGGATCCCCTTCCCCACCCTGGGGAGTTCGGCATCCTTGAGTCGGACCTGCACCCCGGCCTGCATCGCGGCCGTGCCGGCGATGCCGGCCCCCATGAAGCCACTGCCGATCACGCCGAGGCGATGCACCGGGGTGGCCGTGGCCATCCCGGATGGCACCCCGTCGTCCTTCTTGAGCGCCGTGGTCGCGAAGAAGATTTCGACCAACCGCCGCGACACATCGGTCATGGCGAGTTGACCGAACGCCTTGGCCTCCGCATCGATACCGCGCGTCATGCCGTGCTCGAGGCCAGCGCGCACGACCTCGATCGCCTGCAACGGTGCGGGGTAGTGTTCGCCCGTCTTGTTGATGACCTGCTCGCGAGCCTTGCGATAGACCACCATTCGCCCGAGTGGCGTGCCGTCGAACAGCCGGTCCACCACCGAGCGACGACGCTTCGGGCGGCGTTCGCCTCGGGCGAACCGTTCGGCCGCCGCCACGGCGATCTCGACCAGGATCGATTCCGGCACCACCTCATCGGCAAGGCCCAGGCGCTGCGCCTTGCGCGCCGAGACGCTGCGACCGGTGAGGATCATCTCGAAGGCCGCCCGGGCGCCGATCAGCCGCGGGAGCCGGTTGGAACCACCGGCTCCCGGGATCAACCCCAACTGCACCTCGGGAAGGCCGAGCTGGGTCTTGGGATGGTCAGAGAGGACCCGATAGCGGCAGGCCAGCGCCAGCTCGAGGCCGCCACCGAGGCAGGCGCCGTGGATCGCCGCGACGACCGGCTTCGGCGACTCGGCCACCCGTTGCATCATCAGCTGGCCATCGCGTGAGAGCCGGGTCGCCTCATCGCTGTCCTGCAACCGGACGAACTCCTCGATATCCGCCCCTGCGATGAACGTGTCGGGCTTCCCCGAACGGAGGACGATCGCCTTGACGACCTCGTCGTGTGCCAGACGATCGAGCAGTTCCTCGAACTCCCACCCGACGGCCTGGGAAATCTTGTTGACCGATTCGTTGGGCAGGTCGAAGGTGACCACGGCGACGGCGCCGACATGCTGGGTGAGAAAGGAGGTCATGCCACTCGCTCCAGGATCATGGCGTAGCCCATGCCACCCTGGGCGCAGATCGAGATCAACCCGAACTCGACGTCTTGACGGACCATCGCATTGGCGAGCGAGGTCACCATCCGGGCGCCGGTCGCGGCGAAGGGATGACCGATCGCCAGCGAGCCACCCATCAGGTTGGCTCGTCCCCAATCCACCTCACCGACCGGTGCCGACAGCCCCAGTCGATCGGCCCAATCCGGCGAAGCCCACGCCCGGACGTTCGAGAGGACCTGGGCCGCGAAGGCCTCGTGGATCTCCACCAATCCGATGTCCTGCCAACCCAGTCCGGCGCGTGCCAAGACCCTTGGCACCGCGAACACCGGCCCCATCAGCAACTGCCAGCCGGGATCGACGGCGGCCACGGCATAGCTGCGGATCGCCACCTTGGGAGTGTAGCCGAGCGCCAGTGCCTTCTCCTCGCGCATCAACAGCACGGTGGCTGCCCCATCGGTCAACGGCGAGGCGTTGCCGGCGGTGACGCTGCCGTAGTGCCGATCGAAGACCGGTCGCAACTTCGCCAACGCATCGAGGGAGGTATCGGCCCGGACCAGGTTGTCGTCGGTGACCACTTCGTCACCGTTTCGACCCCCGAACCACGGTGCGATCTCATCGGTCAACCGCCCGTCGCGGGTCGCGGCCGCGGCGCGCTGGTGACTCATCAGCGCATAGGCATCCTGGTCGGCGCGGGAGATCCGGTTCTCCTTGGCCATCTTCTCGGCCGACTGCCCCATCGATTCCCCGGTGCTCGGCTCGGCGATGGCTGGCGCCACCGGCTTCAGGTCACGGAAGCGAAGCTGGCCCAGGGCACCGATCCGCCCAAGGACCGACTTGGCCCTCGATGCCTTGGTCAGGATCTCGGCGAATCGCCGGGTATGCAGGATCGGCACATCCGAGAGCACCTCGACCCCGCCCGCGAGCACGACGTCGGCGTGACCAGCATGGATCTGGTCGGCGGCGTTGGTGATCGCCTGCGCCCCTGAGGCACACGCCCGATTGAGGGTGTAGGCCGGGATGGTGCGGGGGAATTGGGGGAGGAGGGAGATCTCCCGGGCGACGTTGGGCACCTGGGGGGAGGGGACCACCTGCCCGTAGATCACCTCATCGACCTCATCCCCGCGCAACTCCGTCCGATAGAGGAGCTCCCGGGTGCAATGTCGGGCGAGCTCAGCCGCCGTGGTGTCCTTGAGCACCGTCCCGGCCTTGGCGAACGGGGTCCGGAGCCCCGCGACGACGACAGCTCGCCGGCCGATCGGGATGGGGTTCATGCCGAAAGGTAAGGCGGAGATCGGAGATCGGCGATCTCCGTCTATCTTTGGACCCTGGCCCAATTTCTGGAGCAAAGACGTGAGTTCAGTAGAGGACGAGCAGCAAGCCACCCCGCTCCCCGCAGAGGCGATGTATCAGGCGCTGCTTGAGGCCCAGGCCCCCGTGCCCCTCGAGGCTCCGGCGGCTGGCACGCCGGCGCCTGTCGTGGCCCAGGCACCCGCCGCCGCCGAGAAGCCCCTGCCCAGCAACGCCGTTCAGCTCAAGGGGCCGGCGGCGGCCCTGGCCCGGAACATGGATGCGTCGCTGGAGATTCCCACGGCCACCACCTTCCGGGAGATTCCCGTCACTGTCCTGGAGCAACGCCGTGCCGACATCAACGGCCAGCTCAAGCGTGCCTCCCGCGACCA
>JAHEFN010000116.1 GCA_024640185.1 Gemmatimonadota bacterium
TGCGCCGCCGATGACCACCGCGCGGTCTCGGGCCTCGAGACGCCACTGGTCGAGCCGTTGGGCGACCTCTTCGCTGCTCCAGGGGCTCCCCGTGGGATCGAGGAGCGTCACCGGCATGCCGTCGGGCAGCAGGGCCAGGATCCGTCGGTCCTCCTCGTCCTGGCGCACGGCACCGGCCGGGAGCCGACCGGCCTCACGGACTTCCTGCTCGTCGAGGGTCACCGTGCGACCGATCCGGCGGAGGTAATCGTCACAGACCTCGCGCAACGCGGGACGCAGGCGTCCGACCGCGAGGAGCAGCAATCGCATCAGGCATACATTCCGCGCATCCGGTGCACCGCGGCCACCCGTTCGATGGCCAACATGTAGGCCCCGATCCGCATGCTGACGTCATGCGTCTGTGCCATCGCCAGGACCTCACCGAAGGCATTGACCATGATCTTCTCCAGGCGCTCGATCACGGTTGGCTCGTCCCAGAAGTAGCCGCCACGATCCTGCACCCATTCGAAGTACGACACCGTCACGCCACCGGCATTGGCCAGGATATCGGGGATGACGAAGATCCCCTTCTTGTCGAGGATGGCATCGGCACGCGCGGTGGTCGGACCATTGGCTCCCTCGCAGATGATCCGCGCCTTCACGGCCGCCGCGTTCTTCGACGTGATCACGTTCTCGAGCGCCGCCGGCACCAGCACGTCACACTCGAGGCAGAGCAGTGCCTCGTTGCTGATCACCGCAGCCCCGGGGAATCCCTCGAGGTACCGGTGCTCCTTGATCCACTCGAGGACCGCGGGGATGTCGAGCCCCTTTGGATTGTGGATGCCACCCTTCTTGTCGCTCACCGCGACCACGTTCATGCCCTCGGCCGCCATCAGGCGGGCCGCCGTGGAACCCACATTGCCGAACCCCTGCACGGCCACGGTGGCCTTGGCCACGGGAATCTTGAGGTGGGCCAGCGCCTGGGTGGTGGTCACCAGGCAGCCCCGGCCGGTGGCGTCACGACGCCCGAGGGAGCCGCCCATCTCGACCGGCTTGCCCGTCACCACGGCGGTGACCGTGTGGCCGACGCGCATCGAGTAGGTGTCCATGATCCAGGCCATCACCCGCTCATTGGTGTTGACGTCGGGAGCCGGCACATCGCTGTCGGGACCCAGCGTCTCCATCAGCTCGGCGGTATAGCGACGCGTCAGGCGTTCGAGTTCCGCGACGGACATGCTGGTCGGGTCGCAGATCACCCCGCCCTTCCCGCCACCGAACGGCAGGTTGACGACCGCACACTTCCAGGTCATCCAGGCCGCGAGGGCCTTGACCTCGTCGAGGGTGACCGCCATGTCGAAGCGAATGTCACCCTTGGCGGGCCCACGGGAGGTGTTGTGGAGCACCCGGATGCCGGTGTACACCTCGATCTCCCCGCTGTCGCGCATCACCGGTACGGCCACGATGATCTGCTTCTCGGGGGTGCGCAGCACCTTGTAGAGCCCGGGCTCGAGATTGAGCCGTCGGGCCGCGTCGTCGAAGCGCGACATCATCGCCTCGAACGGATTGTCCTCGGTGACGAATCGGCGATCCCGGTCAGGGGTGATGATCGACTGGGCACGGCGCGTCTTGGGATTGGCCATCCTGAAATTTTCTCCGGTCCCATCGGACCAAAGGGATTCGAGGCTCAGCCCTTGCCGGGCATCAGTGCATCTATCGCCTCGCACAACTCGGGCTCGCCGGCCTCGAAGGTAATCGAGAGCCTCGCCACGAGTGGTTCCGGCACGGAGGCCGGCCAACGATCACGCAACTTCACCGCGTCCTTTGCGGTGATCACCAGGTGGTCAGCCCGGCGGGCCGCATGGGCCAGCCACGCCAGGTCGGCATCGCGAAAGTGATGATGGTCCTTCCACGTCGCCACCTGCACCTGGGCCCCCGTCCGCTTCACCTGCGAAATGAATGCCGCGGGGTCCGCAATGGCACAGGCGGCCACCACCCGCCTCCCTGCCAGCGACTCGACCGGCTGCGGAGCCCCGGTGAGCATCCCGTCCAGCACGGCCAGGTCGAGCCGGGCAATGGCGATGGGACCATGCACCTCGCGGGCCACGCGCTCGGCCAGCCGGGCTGCGGTCTCGGCATCGGCCCGTTTCCGGGTGATGATCACCGCATCGGCGCGGTCCAGGGCAGCCCAGGACTCCCGCCAAGGCCCCGCAGGAAGGCTCCAGGTGACCGCCCTGGAGGTCTCGGCGCTGATCACGCAGATGTTCATGTCGCGGCGGACATCGAGGCGCTGGTAGGCATCATCGAGGACCAGCACCTGGGCTCCCTCCGCCACGGCCCGGTGGGCCCCGGCGAGGCGATCGGGGTTGGCGACCACGATCGCCTCCGGGACGGCCTCCCGGTGCACGAGGGTCTCGTCGCCGCCGACCCCGCGGAGCAGAATCCCCGGGCGGAGCCCCTGTCGGGCGAATCGCCCGGCGATCCACCCGGCGAGTGGCGTCTTGCCGGAACCGCCCACGGTGAGGTTGCCGACGGCGACGCTGGGCAGTGGCAGGTCCTGGGAGGCGAACCAGCCACGCCGGTAGCCGGTGGCTCGGGTGCGCATCACCGCCCGCCAGAGCAGCGAAGCGGGCACCAGCAGGGCGCGGGCGAGGCGGGCATCGGCTCGCCGGGAGGTCCACAGCCACCGGATCACCAGATGGGCATCGCTGCGACGTCGCACGCTCATCCCTCTCGCATCTCCGTCTCGAGACCGATCATTGCCTCCCCGCACCTGGTGACCCCTGCGGCCAGCGCCTCAGCGCCCTGGCCAACCGTGAATGGCTCGCCATACCCCACCACGATCTTCGCCCCCGGACGCGGCACGACGAGCCGATCCCACGATCGGGCCCGCCACTGCGACGCGGCCATCGCGTGGAGGGGAATGATGGCAGCACCGACCCGCTGCGCCGCCTGCACCACCCCTGGCTTGATGCATCGCCGCGGCCCCTTCGGGCCATCCGGGGTGATCGCCACCGCCGCGCCCTCCTCGAGTGCCCGGACCGCGCCAAGCAGTGCCCGCGTTCCACCCCGCGACGACGATCCGTGAAGAATGCGGTATCCGAGGCGAGAAGCATAGTCGCCGATGTACTGCCCCTCACGGCCCTGGCTGACGATGATGGCGATCCCCTGCTCCCGATGATGCCAGAGCAGCGGCAGAATCGCCTCATGCCAGAGCAGGAAGATGAACGGCTGACCAGCCTCCACGAACTGGAGCCACCGTTGCGGGGCCACGGTGCGATACCGCCACGAGCGGGCCAGGGCCGAGACCAGCGGACTGCCGACGACCCGCACGACCCCGGGAGGCACGGGAAGCCTCACGAGCCGAGGAGCTCGATGGCGAGTTGGGCCACGCGATCGCTCGCCCCGGGTCCACCGACCCGTTCGCGGACCAGGGCAAGCCCTGCGCGTTGTGCCGCGGCGGCCGACGAATCGGGATCAAGCAGGGGCCCGATCTCTCGCACCAACCGTTCGGTGGTGACCTCCGACTGCCGCAACTCGGGGACGATGGCGGCCCCGGCGATGAGATTGACCAACGAGATGTGCGGCACGGTCAGCAGGCGCATCGCGACATGGTAGGTGATCGGATGGGTGCGATACGCCACCACCATCGGCACCCCGGCGAGCGCTGCCTCGAGCGTGGTCGTCCCCGACTTGGCGAGCACGGCGTCGGCGGCAGCGAGCGCCAGTGCTGGCCGATCACGGACCAGCTGCATCGTCTCGGCACCGGCGTAGTGGCCCCATGCCGTGCCGGCCACCAGGACCTCGTCGATGCGCCCCTCCTCGAGCAGGTGCCTCGCCGCGTCGCGGTAGGGGGGCCAGAGCCGGGCGACTTCGCCCCGGCGGGACCCCGGGAACAATGCCAGCACCCGACGGTCGGCCCCGAGGCCGAGTTCGCGCCGCGCCGCCTCGCGACTCGGCGAAGGCTCGCGATCGACAAGCGGGTGTCCGACATAGGTCGCCTCGATGCCACGCGAGGCAAAGAACGCGGTCTCGAACGGGAGGATGACCGCGAGACGGTCGACGGCGCGCGCCCAACGTGCCGCGCGCCCTGGCCGCCAGGCCCAGAGTTGCGGCGCGACATAGGCCAGCACCGGCACGCCAGCCGCCCGTGCCGCCTCGGCAAGCCGCAGATGGAACCCCGGATAGTCAACCGTGATCAGCAGGTCATAGCGCCCGGCTCGGAAGGCACGGCGAAGGCGTCGCAGCAATCGCAGGTGCACCGGCAGCTTGTGGACAATCTCCACCAGGCCCATGGCGCCGAGCTCGTCGATCGGGTGGATGATGCCGGCGCCGGCCGCCGCCATGCGAGGCCCCCCGACCGCATCGATCACGGCCGTGGGGAGCGCGGCCCGGAGTGCGCGAACCACATGGGCACCGTGCAGGTCACCGGAGGGTTCCCCGGCGGTGATGAGGATGCGAACGGTCATCGACCCAGGGCTGGTGCCGGCAGGCGGTGCACCGCGCTGGTGACCTGAAGGGCCAGGGCCAGCGCCGCCCGCCCCTCCTCGGCCCGGACGATCGACGAAGGATCGCCCCGCACGGCGGCCAGGAAGGCGGCGAGTTCGAGCCCCATCGCGTCGGCTGCCGGCGCCGTGAGCGGCACCGTTTCCACGATCTCCTCGACCGAGGCGCCGGTTCCCGGCCGCCACCCCTCGCGGAGGCGCATGAAGGTGCCACTCCCCTCCGCCAGGTCGAGGGTGATGTACCCCGACGGCTGGAAGATCCGCAGCCGACGGACCCGGTCGCGCGCCACCCGGGAGGCCGTCATCGATGCGACGGCACCACCCTCGAACTCGACCCTGGCGTTGACCATGTCGAGGTGCGGCGAGAGCACCGACACCCCGCTGGCACGCACATCGACGGCTCGTCCCCCCCCGCAAAGATGCCCGGTGAGGTCGAGGTCATGGATCATCAGGTCGAGGACCACGGCGACATCGGTGCCCCGCGGCTGGAACGGCGCCAACCGGATCCCCTCGAAGAAGAGCGGACGCTCAAGCACCGGCTGTGCGGCACGAATCGCCCGGTTGAATCGTTCGATATGGCCGACCGCGAAGACCACCTCGTGGCGGGCCGCCTCGGCCAGCAACTCGTCCGCCTCCTCAAGCGACGAGGCCAGCGGCTTCTCCATCAACACGGCGACCTGGCGGCCGAGGCAAGCGAGCCCAACGGCGTGGTGCGCCGAGGTGGGGACCGCCACCACCACTGCCCGGACCTCCGACAGCAGGTCGGCCAGCACCGGAAAGGCTCGGCAGCCGGTCTCGGCCGCCACCTCACCGGCTCGCGCGGGGTCGGTATCGAACACGCCGACCAGCTCGGCGCCGAAGAGCGACGAGAGATGCCTCGCATGGTGCCGTCCCAGGGCACCCACCCCCACCACCCCGACCGGGATGGGGTTCACGCGGGCACACCACGGCGCGACGAGGCGACGAAGGCGATGAAGTGCTGCACCTCGGGGAGGTCCGGCAACTCCCGCTTGGCGCGCTCAAGGGCCTGACTCAGATTGAGATCCGAGTTGAAGAAGAGGCGATAGACGCGCTTGAGAGCCGCCAGGGTCGCCGGTGGCATGCCATGGCGCTGCAGCCCGATCGAGTTGAGGCCGTAGAGTTCGACCGGATTGCCCACCGCGGTCACGAACGGCGGAACATCCTGGTTGACGCGGGTCGCCCCGCCGATGAAGGCATGGGCTCCGATCTTGACGAACTGGTGCACGGCCACGAGGCCCGAGACAATGGCCCGATCCTCGATCGTCACGTGCCCGGCCAATTGCGTGCTGTTGGCGATGATCACCCCGTCGCCAAGATGACAATCGTGGGCCAGGTGCACGTAGCTCATGATGAAGGCGTCGCACCCCACCGTGGTCCGTCCGGTCGCCGCGGTGCCACGGTTGATCGTGGCATACTCCCGGATGATCGTGCGATCGCCGATCTCGACCCAGGTCTCCTCGCCACCGAACTTGAGGTCTTGGGGCGCGCCACCGAGGATCGCGCCGGACCCGACACGAACGCCGGTCCCCAACCGGACGTTCTGCTCCAGCGTGGCACGCGGGCCGATCTGGCAGCCATCACCGATGGTCACGCCGGGACCGATGATCGCGAACGGCCCGATCGCAACGTCGGCACCGATCACGGCGTCCGGATCGACCAAGGCGGAGGGATGGACCCCGAGGGTCACCGATCCACCACCCGAGCCATCATCTCGGCTTCGCAGACGGCCTGCCCCTCGACCAGCGCCACCCCACGCATCTTGCAGGTCCGCCCGCGGAACTGGATCATCTCGAGTTCCAGGCGCAGCTGATCGCCAGGGAGGACCGGCTTGCGGAACTTCACCCCGTCGATGGCCATGAAGTAGACCACCTTCGACTCGGCACCCTCGAAGTGATCCATCAACAACATGCCACCGACCTGGGCCATCGCCTCGACGATCAGCACCCCGGGCATGATCGGGTGCCCCGGGAAGTGGCCCTGGAAGAACGGCTCGTTGATCGTCACGTTCTTCAGCCCGACGATCCGGTTGGCCTCGCGATCGATCTCGACAATCCGATCGACCAGCAGGAACGGATACCGATGGGGAATCACCTCCATGATCCGGGTGATGTCGAGCCCGGTGGGATCGGACCGCTCGGCGCGCCGGGCGATTTCCTGTGCCACGGCAACATTCCCCTTGTGACTCGGTCGTTCCGCCATGATATGGGCCTCCACCCTGGCACCGAGGAGGGCGAGGTCGCCCACCACGTCGCCGATCTTGTGTCGGACAAATTCGTCGGGCCACCTGAGGGCGCCAGACTCGATTCCCGTCGCCGAGAGCACCACCGCCATCTCGCTGGTGGCCCCCTGCAGCAGTCCCCGCGCCCGCAGCGCTTCGACCTCGTGGACGAACCCAAAGGTACGCGCCGGGGCGATCTCAGTGCGAAAACTCTCGGGCGTGATCGCCACGGAGAGCGTCTGCTGACCGATCATCGGATGGGGCCATTCGATGGTCGCACTGACCCGGAAGCCGGGATCGGGTTCGACGAGATACCGGGCATCACCCGCGGTCACCTCGAACGCCTCGCGAACACGAACGACCGCGGCCTCGCCCTCCACGTCGACCATCCCGGCCCCCTCGATCGCCGCCAGCCACGGCGCGAACGATCCATCGAGCATCGGCGGTTCCGGGCCATCGAGCCGCACCAGGAGGTCGTCGACCCGCAGCGCCCCGATGACGGCCAGCAAATGTTCGACGGTCTCGACGTCGCCACCGCGGGCGCCGAGCGAGGTCCGCCGTTCCGTGGCCTGGACGGAGCCGACCCGGGCCGAGACCCGCAGTG
>JAHEFN010000117.1 GCA_024640185.1 Gemmatimonadota bacterium
TCGACCGGCGGTTCGACCTGGTGCTGGTGCGGAACCTCCCGGATGTCGCCGTGACCAGGGCCGAGGTCGTGGGGAACCTGCCGTATTCGTTGACCAGTCTCGGAATCTGGCCGTCGGATCATGGTGGGGTCTTCGTCGCCCTGCGTGGCCGTCCGGTCCGCTGACCGTCGGCAACCCGGGTGGCGGCTATCCGTCACCCGGGCTGCTGGTCAGCCCCGCCAGTGACCGGTAGCGGTCGCGCTGTCCCGCCGGCAGCATATCGTCGCCGACGATCTCGCGAACCAACCTCGTCCGGAAGAGGTACCAGCCGTGGCCCCCAACGATCCACCGGTGCCACTCGAGCCAATCGAGGTCGGCGAGCACCTCGCGGCCCACCGCGCGCGCGACCTGGTCGGGGGCGAAACGCTCGTCCATCGCGGCGGCGGCCAGCAGCACCTCGCGATGACCTTCGGGCACGCGCCAGAAGTCGGTGCGCACCGCGCCGGTCGCGGCGGGGGGCAGTTCGCCGGGACGGGTCTGGTCGAGCGTTTGGTCGGGATGCGGCCAGCCGTGTCCCTCTTCCAACTCGGCCCCACCGAGGACACCCGAGAGCATCGATCCGGCGAGCAGCAGGTTGCCGCGGGTGTCGGCGTGGATTCGCCGGGCCAGTCGCTCGATGGAGGCGGCGTCGAGGTCCGCCAAGGTGAGGCGGACCAGTTCGGTGACGTCTTCGACCGTGAGCGGCCCGAGTCGAATCACGCCGCCGGAGGGGGGCTCGCCCGCCTCGGCGCGGAGCTGCTGCAGCGCCGGATCGGTCGAGGCCTCCAGGTCGGTCACGATGAGCAGGACCGGTAGCCGCGCGAGATCACGGACCAGGCGCTTGACCAGTGAGGTGGCAACCTCCCCCGCTTGGCCAACATCGTCGAAGAGGAGCACCACCGGCCCCTCGTCGGCTACGAGTCGGAGAATGCGCGAGAGTGCCTCGAAGCGGTCGACCGCCTCGGCGTCGGCCGGCGTGGTCGCCAGGAGCGGCTCATACTCGGCGAGTGCGGCGAGGTCGCACGGTGAGGCGCCGGCGAGTCCGGCCGCGCCGGGCAGGCTCCGGGCGAGACAGCGAATCAGCGCCTCGGCGTCTGTCTCGTCCTCCGCCACGAAGTGACAATCAAGGACGGTGGCACCACCCAGCCGGGCACGATCGCAGAGATCCCCCGCCAGCCGGGTCCGGCCCGACCCCATGTCGCCCTCGATGCACAGCACGGCTGAATGCCCAGAGGCGGCCACCGTCCGCCAGACCAGCAGGGCAGCCTCCAGGTGGGCCTCTCGCGCCGGGATGCTTGAGCGCATGTCCGATTTCGCGGCCCCGCTTCTCGCAGTCTGCCATCGCCGGCCGTGGCGGACCTCCTCGGCGAGCTTGACGGTGGCCCCGTCGGGATCGATCCCGTCCTGCTCGAGGGCGTCGTGCCACGTCCGGTAGAGTTGCAGCGCGCGCGTCACATCGCCAGCGAGGACGTGAATCTTCATTGCCGTGCGCACGGCCATCGAGGACTGCGGCGAGATCTCCATCGCCTGGTGGATCACGGCGTGCGCGTCGGGGAGGCGTCCACGCGCCATCAGGGAGTCGCCGTGCGCGAGGAGGAGGTCGGTGTCCACCATGTCCTGGCGCTGACGCTGCGACATCATCCAGTCGTCCCAGGCGTTCTCACCGGTGACGGCGAAGCCCGCCATGAATGACCCACGCACCAGCGCCGCCGCCGCCGCCAGCTCACCAGCCGCGTGGAGTTCGTCGCGCCGATCGACATCGACCACCACCGCGGCGCCCATGGTGAGCCCCTCCGATGAGGTGGTGATGACGTCCTCACCGAGTTCACTGCGCAGGTCGCTGAGGGCCTGGCGGAGCGATTGCCGGGCGGCCTGATCGATCTTCTCCGGCCAGAGGACGCCGATCAGCTGCTCACGGGTCGCGATGCGAGACCGAGCCAGCGCCAGATACGCCAGCAGGGCGACGTTCTTTCGGTGGGCAGCGCGCCCAGCGACGGTCGAGCCGTCACTGAGCAGCCTGACCGGACCGAGGAGGTCGAGTTCGAGGGTCGTGCTCACCAGCCGAGTCCCTCCAACACCGGGCAGCCGAACGAGGTCATCAGGTCGGCGGCCTGCCGGGCGCGGTCCCGGTAGACCGGGTCACCCTCGTTCCATCTCTCGCGGACCACCTGCAGGTCCCGACAGCTGTCACCCTGTCGCTGGAGTGCGATCAGCAGCATCGCCCGCCGCCAGTGCGCGAGGGTCGAGAAGGCCCAATCAATGTCCGCGGCCTGCGGCAGGCCGGCGGGAAAGCCGGTGACATCGACAGACTCTGCGAAAAGGAGGTCGGTGGCCGCTCCGGCGGGGTCGCCGGCTGCCGCCTTCCAGTCGGCCCTCATGAATCGCAGGATGGTTCGGAAGAACGGATCGGGGAGTCGCCGCACGGTCAGCGCGGCTTCCTGGCGCTCGAAGAATTCAGCCAGCTCGTTGATGCCCTCCACACTGGCGACCGCGGCGGCAGGCTCGAGGTCTCCGGCGGCGAGGAGCCTCACCACGTCGGGGGCGAGTGTCTCGGTCGGTCTCGGTGCGAGGGACTGTCGGAGAAAGTCGTCCGTGGCCGGTAGCGGCATGGCACCGTCAACCCCAGCCACCGCTTCCGGGTCAAGAAGGTTGAGTGCTGCCTCGAACTTGGCCCTGAATCCCGCGATGTCGGCAAAGCCGCTGAACGCCAGTTCAAGGTCCGCCGCGTAGTCGCGGGCCCGTCGGATACGCCCGGTGGCGGTCAGGCCCAGCAGCACGGCGACCCGGGCGGTGAAGGCCATTTCCGATGGCGGGTCGAGGCGTGCCAGGGCCTCGCCGAGTTCAAGCATGCCGTGACGGAGGCCGAACTCGGGGAGCAGTCGTGCCCCCGCCCCGAGCTCTGGATAGCTGAGCAGCTGTGGGTCGGCGAGGGCGGGCTGGAGGGCGCCGAGCGCCCCGTCGGGCATGAATCGCCAGGCGAAGCCGGCGTGCAGCAACGCCTGCTGTGCGCGATCGTACGGGTCGCCGCTCTTCGCGAGGGTCAACAGGGAGTCGTACGCCGACACAGCCTCTGTGGCGGCAACCCGGTCTCCCTCGGCGATCGTCAACCACGCGAGTTCCTGCCAGGCGGGGCCGGAACCGGGGTCGAGCCTCACGGCACGCCGGAACGGCAGCACGGCCTCCGAGCGGTGGTGCCCGGCGAGGGGGCCACGATGATTGAGCTCCTCACCGAGGGCGAACCAGAGCGGGGGGAATCCCGGCCACTGCGCGGTCGCATCGCGGAGCATCGCGATCCGCTCCTCCAGTGGCAGGAATCGCCACTCGATCAGCGGCCGGTACCACGGCGGGAACGCCTCCGGATGTTCGTCGACTCGGAGCAGGTGGACGGGGTCTGGTGACTCGAGCAGCCAGCGCTGGACCTCGGTAATCCGCCAGGAACAGAGGAGGCAGCTGGAGTCGATGGCCACCGCACGCTCGAACGCCTCGCGCGCGGCACCCCACGACGCATGCCTGAGCAGGGCCTCTCCTCCCAGCCACGCCTCATATCCGGCATCGGTCGTCGGCAGGGCGTCGACCGGGAGCCATCTGGCGAGCGGACTGGTCGAACTCCAGATCGCTCGAATGCTCGCATTGGTCGCCTCGTCGACCGCGACCGACCAACCCGCCGGGTCGAAGGCTGCTTCGTGGACCAGTTCCACCGCATCCCTCGAGTGGTGTTCGACGCGCAGCGTCGGCCGACCATCGACCACCGCGAGTGTGGAGCGGACCTCGACCTGGGCCTGGTCGCAGTGTTCGTCGGGATCGCAGACCCGGAAGTCGGCGGTTCCCGAGAGCAGTCGGGCAAAGAGCGGCGCGATGGAGTCGGCCAGCGAGGGCGGCGGGTCGCCGAGCGTCGCGGTGGCGTGGACCTGCACCACGATGCCCTCGGGTGGGGGTGCCACCTGAGGCCGCGGCATCACGCTCAGTGCCGCTGCGCCGGTTACCACACCAGCAACGACCAGCAACGCCGTCTGGCGCTGACGCGGCCGCGAATGGGTGCGCCAGAGCTTCTGCCGAAAGAGGGTCGCGGTGGGCCACCGCGCCTCGGGGTCGGGCTCGAGCGCCCGCTTGAGGACCCGAGCGACGGTGGCCGGCATGTCGTGCCATCCCTCGTCGGCGGGCAGGGCACCACGCGGCCAGCGCCGTCCCGTGAACAGCTCGTAGATGACCATCGCCGCCGAGTAGAGGTCGCCACGTTCGTCGAGCGCCCGACCCTCGAATTGCTCGGGGGACATGTAGGCGGGGGTGCCAACCCGGAGGTCGGCTGGAGCGTTGCCGGTGAGGGTGGCGTCGGTGTGGGCAATGCCGAAATCGGCCAACAGGCCACGGCCCTCGTGGACGAAGATGTTGGCCGGCTTGATGTCGCGATGGATGATGCCGGCTGCGTGGACGACCGTCAGGGCGTCGAGCAGGTCGCAGCCGAGTTTCAGGGCGAGAGGTTGTTCAGGAGGGCCGGTTGTCAGCACCTCGGCCACCGTCGGTGACGGCACGTAGTCCATCACGAAGTAGAAGATGCCCTGCGAGGTGTCGGCGTCGTGCACCGGGACGAGTGAGGGATGACTGATGCTGGCGAGGATCTTCGCTTCGCGGAGGAAGTTCTCGGTGCTGGTCGCGGTCGCGTGTGCCGGGGGCAGGACCTTGATCGCGACCTCGCGCTCGAGGCGCTGGTCACGGGCGAGATAGACGATCGCCATGCCACCCCGCGCCAGCTCCCGGATCACCTCATATCGAGGGGAGAGGGCATCGCGGACCCAACCCTCCAGATTGTCCATGCTCGATCGACTCCGACGAGGGACCTCTCAACGGTACGGCGCGACCCGGCGCCCGGCAAGCACGATGTCCGGGACGGCCCGCGCGGTGTTTCGCCACGGAGATCGTGGTGATGTCGGCATTGTCACGGTCAGAACACGGCCATGGCACAGGCCTCGACGACGCCGACCCGCGCCACGCGGTCGGCCAGTTCACGCCACGCGAGGTAGCGACCCGCGCCACTGGGGATCAGGTCGCCGTCGCTGCCGCGACGGAGTGCCGGTGGGGCGTCATCCTCCAACCAGCGCATCATGACGCCGACGCCGGTCTGCGGCAGGTCGAGATTGAGTTCACTGATCAGGGCGCGTTCGTCGCGGCGGAGTCGGCGGAAGTGGCCACGTGCGACACCCAACAGCACCTCGGGGGGCGCCTCGGGTTCGACCAACGCCCTGGCGTGAACCACCACCCCAGCCGAATAGACCCATTCCACCAGCGGCACGTCGCGGGCCGCGATCCAGCGATCCCAGTTCCCGTGGGCAATCTGTGCTGCGACGGGCGACACCGGATGACTCCACCGCGTCAACGCTGCCATCGCGCCGCCGAGTGCGCGGAGGATCTCGCGGTCATCCGCGCGGTCGATGAAGAGGGCCACCGCACCACCATCGTGGTCGGGAGGGGCTCAGCCGTGCTGCCGGGCGCGGCGCTCGCGACCAGGAGTATCCGGGCCGGGGCCACGAACCCCCGGTCGACCAGTCGGCTGCGGGTGTCGAGGAGGCGTTGCTGGAAGGAGGGGTCGCGGGCCCGCGCCGTCAGGCCATCGAACGAGGCGGGAGGAGGGAGCTCCGCCTCGGTGGGACTCCGTTGGCGGCGAATCGTCTCGATGGCGGGGTGTGCCCGGGTGGCGAATCCCCGGGGATCCGCGGCCCAGGGGGTGACCAGGTCAATGATCGGCATGCGCGCCTCTGGCCGGCGCGGTCGTCAGTGCCGCTCGTCCCGACGCCGGCGGGCGATGGCGTCGAGGAAGTGGCGCTCCACCTCGCTGAGCGAGGCGATCCCCGTCGCCGAGATCTTGTCGAGCAGCCGGTTCATTTCGGCCGCTTCGAGGTCGGCCGGGTCAGGCTGCCGTGGGGCGGCGACCGGCACTTCCTCACGCTCGGTGCCGCTGGGCGCAGGCCGCCGCCGGCCCACCGGGACCGCGACCCGTGGCCGCATCGGAGGCAGCCGCTGCCCTCCCTCGCCGCGCGCCATCCTTCCCAGGGCGAACCAGAGCCAGCCGGCGCCGACGCCACCGAGGTGGGCGATGTGGGCCACCCCGTCGGGCTGACCGAGCGCGCCGACGATGTCGAGCACCACGTAGCCGACCACCAGCCACTTCGCCTTGATCGGAAAGGGAATCGGGAAGAGGAGGAGTTCGGCGTCGGGATAGAAGACGGCGAAGGCGAGCGCCACCCCGAGCACCGCACCCGAGGCGCCGATGAACGGGGCAATCGGCATCATCGTCGCGAGCAGCAGGGAGAAGAGCGCCGCCCCGACACCACAATAGAGGTAGTAGAGCAGAAACCGCCGCGACCCGAGGCGTGTCTCGACCGCCGGCCCGAAGACAAAGAGGGCGATCGAGTTGAAGAGCAGGTGGAAGAGGCCACCGTGGACGAAGAGGTAGCTGACGAAGGTCCACGGCCGCGTCAGCGCGGCGGACGGATCGAAGCGGAGAAAGCCGGTGATGGCCGGCGAGGTGAGCAGGGTCTGCTGCAGGAGCAACACCACCGCATTCGCCGCCAGAAGACGGAGAACCCAGGGGGTGATGCGGCGCTGCAGCGGAGATTCGTGCACGGGCGTCCGAGTCCTGAGTCCCAAGTCGCGAGATTCATCGCGATGAAACGTGAATGGTGAGTCGACCGTCGTCCCGGTCTATCGTCTATCGTCTATCGTCTATCGTCTATCGTCTATCGCCGAACGGACGATCTGCTCGCACAGCTCGGCGAAGGCCAGGCCGACGGCGGCCGCGGACTTCGGCAACAGCGACGATTCGGTCAATCCAGGCAGTGAGTTCGCCTCCAAACAGAACAGCCGCTCGTCCGCTGTCAAGCGAAAATCCACCCGGGAATAGCCGGTCAGCTTCAGGGCGCGGTGGGCCACCAGCCCCAGTCGCTGGATGTCCTGCGTGATGGTGGCCGACAGCTGGGCCGGGAAGATCTCCTCGCTCATCCCCGGCTGGTACTTGCACTCGTAGTCGAAGAGTTCGTGCTTCGGGATGATCTCGCCGACCGCCAGCGGTTCCTCGTCGAGGATCCCGACGGTGAACTCCCGACCGGGGACGAACGCCTCCACCATGACTTCATCGTCATGACGAAGCGCTTCCTGAATGGCGACGTCGAGGCCGGCCGGTTCGCGCACCACCGAGAGGCCGACGGTGGAGCCCTGCTTGGAGGCCTTGACCACCACCGGCCAGCCGAGGGTCGCCTCGACCCGTTCGGGGGTCACCTCGGCGCCGACCCCACGGC
>JAHEFN010000118.1 GCA_024640185.1 Gemmatimonadota bacterium
TCACGTTCGGCACCGAGCAGATCAACATCATCGCCCACAACACGCTGCGCATTCCGGGCCACTTCCACGCGACCGTGGTGAGCGGCACGGCGCTCGCCTTCATGGGCGCGACCTATTACCTGCTGCCCCTGATCTTCAGGCGGAAGGTCGCCTTCTGGAAGCTGGCGAAGATCCAGCCGTACCTGTTCGCGGGCGGCCTGCTGTTGCTGGTCATGGGCATGACCTTCGCCGGCAGCTTCGGGGTACCGCGCCGGCATTGGGATATCTCGTTCTCGCAGGCGCCGTTCGGTGTCCCGTTCAATCCGGCGGTTGACCTGTTCCTCGCCGTGATGGGCATCGGTGGCATCATCGCGGTGACCGGCGCGCTCGCCTTCATCCTGATCGCGGTGAAGTCGGTGTTCTTCGGCGAGGTGGTGACGGAGTTCCCCCGTGGCCCCGAGATTCGCGGCCTGCCGCAGGGACTGACCAATCCGCCGGTGCAGCCGGAAAACGTCGATGAGCTCAACGAAGCGCTGCACGCCCCCGGTCGGGGTATCGCCGGAGCGACGCCAGGCACCCTGGTCCTCGTGGGGATCTTCCTGCTGGCCTTCATGCTCTACTACTTCACCAACTGGAAGCTGTTGAGCTTCCTCTGGAAGATTGGATGAACCACCTGCGGGCCGGGCGAAGGAGCCCGGCCTCACTGGCCCTGCTGTTGATCGTGTTGATCACGGCAGCCTGGTGGGCGCTGGCACTCTGGCCTGCCGGCGCCGTGGAGCCGGAATGGTTGATCCGGACCCGGGCGGCGTGCTTCGGCTCGTCGCCCGGTGGGTTGCCCGACTTGGGGGGGTGGATCCTCCTGATCGGGCAGCCGATCGGGATGGGCGCGATTCTCCTCCTGGTGTGGGGTCGGGAACTCCAGGCCGAATTCCGCCTGATGCGGCAAGACCGGCGCTGGCGGGTCGTCTTGGTCGCGATCCCGCTCCTCTCGGCGCTGGGACTGCTCGCCGTCGGGCGCCGGGTGGCCTACGCCACCGGTGTTGGGGCTCCCGAGGCTGTCATCCCGGCAGGGATCGTGCGGGGGGTCGATATCGACCTCTCAACGATTCGGCTGACCGATCAACATGGCCGCCGGGTCGGATTTGCCGGTCTCGGGCCCGGTCCGACCATGCTCACCTTCGCCTTTGGGCACTGCGGGACGATCTGCCCGACGGTGGTCCACGACGTCCTGCGAGCCCGTTCCAGCATGGGTCGGCCCGGGATTCCCCTGGTGGTGGTCACCCTCGATCCGTGGCGGGATACCCCTGAGCGACTGGCACCGCTGGCGCGGCAGTGGCAGATTGGGGGCAACGATCTGGTTCTCTCCGGGAGCATCGCCGAGGTGGAGCAGCTGCTCGACCACGTCAAGGTGGGACGGCGACGGGATCCCACTACCGGCGACATAGATCACATTGCCACGGTGATGCTCCTGGACGGTCGGGGCCACATCGTGTCCAGGCTCGAAGGCGGCTGGGGGCAAGTGGACCTCCTGCTCGACACCTTTCCTGTTCCCGAAGTCGACGGACGGACTGTTCCGATAGATGACTCAGGTTGAGGCACTTCCCCAGATAATTCAGGGCGGGATGGGGATCGCGGTTTCCAATTGGCGACTCGCCCGGTCGGTGTCCCTCGAGGGACAGTTGGGCGTGGTTTCCGGTACCGCGATCGACACGGTGCTGGTCCGTCGACTCCAGGACGGTGACGAGGGTGGTCACGTCCGGCGTGCGATGGCGGCGTTCCCCATTCCCGGCGTTGCCGAGAGCATCCTGAAGAAGTTCTACCTCCCTTCGGGACGGGCTCCCGGCCAACTCTACGCCCTCCTGGCGATGCCCCGACAGGTGATGCGCCCGGAGCGGGTGCTGGTCAACATCATGGCGGCGTTCGTCGAGGTGTTCCTCGCCAAGGAGGGGCATGACGGCGTGGTCGGCATCAACCTGCTGACCAAGGTCCAGATCCCCAATCTTCCCGCGCTCTATGGCGCGATGCTCGCCGACGTCGACGCGGTGCTGATGGGCGCGGGCATCCCGAAGGAGATTCCGGGGTCGCTCGATCACCTCGCCAAGCACGAGACGGCCTCCCTCCGCCTCGACGTGGAGGACATGCCGGCGGGTCGCGAGGAACGTCTCACCTTCGACCCGATGGTCTTCTGGGGCGAGCACACGCCACCACCGCTCCGGCGGCCGTTCTTCCTCGCCATCATCGCGAGCACCTCGCTGGCGACGATGCTGACGCGGAAGGCGAACGGTCACGTCGATGGGTTCATCATCGAGGGACCGACCGCCGGTGGACACAACGCACCGCCGCGCGGCAAGCCGACGTTCACCGCGAGCGGTGAGCCGGTATACGGCGAACGTGACGAAGTCGATCTCGACCAGGTCGGGGCGCTTGGTCGACCGTTCTGGCTCGCTGGCGGATCTGGACGGAAGGGGGGCCTCGCCGATGCATTGGCTGCTGGCGCCCACGGCATCCAGGTCGGGACGCTCTTCGCCTACTGTGAGGAGTCGGGGCTCTCCCCGGAGCTCAAGCGGTCAGTGGTGGCCAGCAGCGTCAGCGGCGAACTCAAGGTGCGGACCGATCCCCGGGCGTCGCCGACGGGATATCCGTTCAAGATCGTCAGTTGGCCCGGGGGACCGGGGTCAGAGAAGCCCCGCGAGCGGAAGTGCGATCTGGGCTATCTCCGGGTGCCCTACGCCCGACCCGATGGGCGAATCGATTACCGCTGCTCGAGCGAACCGATCAAGGACTACGTTCGCAAGGGCGGGACGGTCGAGGAGACCGAAGGCCGGAAGTGCCTCTGCAACGCGCTGGCCTCGGACATCGACATGGCCCAGATCCGCGACAACGGCGAGCTCGAACCGGCGATCGTCACCAGCGGCGATGACCTGCAGGCGATCCAGACCTTCCTCGCCGGCCGGACGGCATACTCCGCCGCCGATGTGCTCGAGTACCTGCTCGCCGCGGTGCCGGCCGCCGGCTAGGGGAGTCGGGTTCCAGTCAACCAGAGCTCGTCGTCTGGGGTACCCCTGATCTCGAAGGTCGCCACCCTGCCATCCTGCCGGGTCATCTCCCAGATCATCCCGCTCATGATCTGGACCAGCTCCCCCTCGTAGCTCTCGCCCCAGGTGTAGAGGTCCTCCCCCAAGGGGACCAGGATCATGACGTTCTCCTCGGTCCACTCCTCCGCGTCCCGTCCGGCGAAGCGCAGGCGAAGCACCCCATCCTCGTGGGTGATCGCGATCCGGTCCATCCATGCCCCGGAGGTGTCCGGGAAGCTCGCTGCGTACTCGCCGAGCAGCGGTGCGGCGTCGGCATCGGACACCGCCAGTTCGTACTCGGAGGTGAGGCGGAGCCCGAACTCCACCCGCCGGTCGCCCCACGTCATGCTGGCCGTGCTGCCGTAGCCGCGGATGTCCCCGATCGACCAGGTCAGCGTCTCGACTCGGTCGACCGGCGTGACCGTGAGGTGGGTGAAGTACTGGCCGTCGGTGGAGTCGGGGTCGGACCAGTGGTTGAGGTCGGTCCGCGGGTCGAGAATCAAGAGCCACGGTGATTCCTGCCGTGGCATCACCCACATCGTGTACTTCCCGGCGGGAACCTTGGTGTCGTTGATGCTGAACTCGCGCCCGACTTCGATGGTGGTCGGTTCGCGCGCCCCCGCGACCCACGACGCCTCCCACGGGACCACGCCGCCGTAGATGGTCCTGCCACGGGCGCTCGGGCGATACCCCTCGATCGTGATGGTGACGCTGTCCATCACCTGGGTGAGGGTGAACTTCTCGCTCACCTGGATCTGCGCGCTGGCCGTCGGCGCGGTGGCCGCCGCAAACGCGATGGCCAGTGTCCATGGCAGGGCTCGTCTAGTAGCGGACATCGATCGCCTTTCGGATCTCATCGAGGGACTTTCCCTGCTTGGTGAGCCGAACGGTGAGCCGCCCCTGTCCCTGACAGATCGGGCACCACTTCGACATCGCCTTCATCGGGTTGTTGCCCTCATAGCATGAGAGCAGCGAGTAGATCCCCTCCGAGTCGGCACAGCCGCAATGACACCGGATGCCATCGACAATCGTTGAATGCTCCCGAACGCTGTCGAAGAGCGCGATCAGGTCCTCGTCACCGTCGAGGTCATCGGCGGTGAGGACATGCTCGGGCTTGTAGTCCTTGCGGGGTTCGGGATGGGGGCCCGGATGACCGTGCCCCGGGCAGTGGCCGTCGGTGTGGTGAAGATGGCTCGCGCCACTCGCACCGAGCCATCGGGGGGCGATGATGGCCACCGCCGCGCCACCGAGGGCGGCGAGGAAGTGGCGGCGATGGAGGAAATCGAATCTGGGCACTGGGGCTTCCTTGCAGGCGACCAATCAGGATCTCGGGCGGCAACGTCAAGGGTACTGGAGTCGGCACTCCCGAACAACGCGCCGGGGAGGCCTACCACCATGGGAAACGATACGGAGTCCGGCCTCAACACCTCGGCCCCGCCGAGGCAGCCTCCCCGGCTGGCCCTGAGGTTCGTCCAACGGATGCGAGGGCCGGTCGTTTCGTTGCCGTTCCAGCCTCAGAACCGGTAGACGAGTCCCAGCGACATGACCGGGTAGACCTTGAAGTACTGGTCGATCTCGTCCTGCAGGTCGACCTGCTCCGCGGCCAGGTCATTGGCGAGGTTCGAGCCGGGGATCGCCGAACTGCCATTGAGCGTCACCGTCGGCTTGCCGATCGCCACCCCGAGGTCGACCACCAGCGAGATCCCTCCGCCTCGGTTGGCGGCGGTGCCCCAGCCGAGTCCGGCGTACGGCATGGTCGATGGCCAGCTTGCCGCCGCGGTGACCGTGCCGACTTCGGCGGCGGTGTAGGTCGTTCCGTTGATGTCATAGCTGTCGCCGCTCGGCTGGCCGATACCCGACACCTCGGCCGGCTCGGTGACGAGCCCGCCGGTGAAGTGGAACGCGCCACGACGGGACGGAAAGAAGTCCACCAGCGCCGTCCACGACTTCAGCTTGAGTTCGGCGTCGTACGTCACGTCGGACTCCGTGCGTGTCGTGGCGTACGAGAAGGTATGGCCTCCGACACGCACCCCGAGGTTGTCGGTGATCAGCTTGTTGATCTCGCCACCGATGCCAAGTGTGCCAACCCGAACCCCAATGGACAGGTCATGGGACTGGGCGCCTGCCGGCGCCGTGGCCGTGAATGCCAGGAGGAGGAGGGAGGCAAGGGGTCGGGGCCTGGTGCACATGGTGGGTCTCCGGAGTTGTTGCGGTGGTGCAGGCCTGCCATAGTATCGGTCGCGGCATGGTCAGATCGCTGTATCTTTGCGCGACCTCAACCACCGACACCGGACCGTCTCAGATGCTTACCACCCCCCTCGATGCCCGTCACCGTGCCCTCGGCGCCCGGATGATCCCGTTTGCCGGCTGGGAGATGCCGGTACAGTACGCTGGCCTGGTCGAGGAACATGTGGCGGTGCGGTCGGTGGCCGGCCTCTTCGACCTCTCCCACATGGGGGAGTTGCTCGTCAGTGGGGCAGGAGCCGCCGGGGCCCTCGACTATGCGCTCGTCAGTGCGCCGTCGCGCCTCAAGGAGGGGCGGGCCCACTACTCGATGATCTGTGCGCCGGATGGCTCGGTGATCGACGACCTGATTGTCTACCGGACCGGAGAAACCGCCTTCATGGTGGTGGCCAACGCGTCCAACCGGGAGGCCGTCGTGGCCGCCCTGGTCGAGCGGCTGGCGGGGCACGACGCGAACCTCCGCGACGCCTCGATGGAGACCGCCCTGGTCGCGATTCAGGGCCCCGAGTCGGCCGTGATGCTCGCTCGGCACACCGACGCCGACCTCGCCACGCTCAAGTACTACGCGATCATCACTGGGACGGTCGCCGGGATCGAGGTGCAGATCGCCCGGACCGGCTACACCGGGGAGGACGGTTTCGAGCTCTACGTGCCTTGGGAGCAGGCCGGGGCGCTCTGGGATGCCCTCCTCACGGCCGAGGCCGGCAACGGGTTGGTACCGGCCGGGCTTGGGGCCCGCGACACCCTGCGGCTCGAGGCTGGGATGCCGCTCTATGGCCAGGAACTCGACCGGGAGACGACGCCCTTCGAGGCAGGGCTGGGGCGAGTGGTCAAGTTCGACAAGCCCGGCGATTTCGTGGGACGGGTCGCCCTCGAGGCCGTCCGGGAGTCACCGTCCAAACAGCTGGTCGGGCTCAGGATCACCGGGCGGGGCATCGCCCGGACCGGGTATCCCGTCTATCTTCCCGCCGCCGAGGCGGCCGTCGGCATCGTGACCAGTGGGACGTCGTCGCCGACCCTCGGTGAGCCGATTGCGATGGCCTACCTGCCGGTGGCCGTTGCCGAGATCGGTGCCGTGTTGGAAGTCGGCATCCGGAAGGCCCGGGCCGCTGCCGTCGTGGTGTCGTTGCCGTTCTACCGCCGTCAGACCTGAACCAGGAGCAGAGCCGTGGGCTATCCAGACGATCTCAAGTACTCCGATGAGCATGAGTGGGTACGCGTCGAGGGCTCGATCGGGACGATCGGGGTCACCGCCTACGCCGCCGAACAGATCGGCGACATCGTCTTCGTGGAGCTCCCGGGAGTCGGCGACACGATCTCGGCCACGGAGTCGTTCGGGGTGATCGAGTCGGTCAAGGCCGTGTCGGAGCTGTTCGCACCGGTCAGCGGCACCGTGACGGAGATCAACGAGGACCTCGCCGATTCACCGGAGATGGTGGCGGCCGATCCGCACGGCGATGGGTGGCTCATCAAGGTCGAGATGACCGATCCGTCCGACCTGCGGTCGCTCAAGGACTCCGGTGACTACGAGCTGATGGTGGACGATCTGTGAGGCCGGAAGGCCCGCGCTGACTCGGCGGGGCCCCCCGTGGGCCCCGCTGTCGTTGAAGGGATAGAGGAACGGATGACCACGGTGATGCCACCGAATGACTTTGCCGCGCGCCACGTTGGCCCGCGACCCGATGAGATCGACGAGATGCTGGCCACCGTCGGATACGACGACCTCGATGCCTTCATCGATGCCGTCGTGCCCACGGCGATCCGGATGGACCGTCCACTGGCCATCCCCCCGGGACAGGGCGAGCGGGATGCCCTCGCGGCGATTGGAGGTCTTGCCGAGCGCAACGAGATCTTCAGGTCGTACCTCGGGATGGGCTACCACGGCACCTTCACCCCGCCGGTGATCCAGCGGAACGTCCTTGAGAGTCCGGGCTGGTACACGGCGTACACGCCCTATCAGCCGGAGATCTCCCAGGGACGGCTGGAGGCACTGCTCAACT
>JAHEFN010000119.1:0-656 GCA_024640185.1 Gemmatimonadota bacterium
GACCTGGGTCCGGCTGTCCGACCTGCACGTGTTCGCTGCCCAGGACGCCCTCGCCAGGGACATGGATCCGGCAGCGACGCTCATCGCCGCCCTCGACCGCACCATGGAACGCACGCTGCGTCTCGGAGCGCCGGGTGTTGCGATGGCCGACTACCCGTGGGCCCGCGCCACCGCAGCGCTGCGAATCCGGATCGAGCAGGCCGAATGGCGAACTGCTCGATGGTGACGATGCTCAGCGAGACCCGCGGGCCCAATCCCGGCTGGTGACACCCTCGACCGGCCACCCGAAGAACCGCTTGGCCACCAGATTGGTGACACCGTCGCGGTACTCCAGGACCCCATCGATCACCAGGCCGACCTGGCGCCTCGCCACGTCGCGTTGAGCCGCCCACACCTCGGGGAGCACGATGACGTTGAGCAGTCCCGTCTCGTCCTCGAGGTTGAGAAAGATGACCCCCTTGGCCGTCATCGGACGCTGCCGGTGGGTGACCACTCCCCCCACCCTGACCCTCCTGCCGGGACGACCTGCCGCCAGGGCCTCGGCGATCGAGATACATCCCTCGCCCGACAGCCGCTCTCGGACGAACTCCACCGGATGCCGCACCGACACCCCGGTGGCCCACAGATCGGCCCGGGCCTGCTCCTCTTCCGACATC
>JAHEFN010000119.1:666-6379 GCA_024640185.1 Gemmatimonadota bacterium
TGGGTGCCTCGGTGCCCGAGGCGAGGGGAAGCCGGTCGGGGCCCATACCCGCCAGGGCCCCGGCAGCCCACAGCCCCTCACGACGCTCCACTCCGAGCGAGGCGAGCGATCCCGCTGCGGCGAGTCCTTCCAGCCCGGCCACCGACAGCCCGGTGCGCTGGGCGAGGTCCGTCACCGAATCGAACGGCCCCGCCGCCAGTCGGGCGGCCTCGATCCTCATGATCTCGGACTCCCCGAGGTTGCGCACGGAACGCAGCCCCATCCGGACGCCGGTGGCCATGCGTACCGGATCGTCGAGTGGCCCTCTCCCCCGCCGCCAGGTGATCCCGTAGTACCGGGCGTGATCGTCCGGGTCGGCGGCAACCGGGACCACCGTGCAGTCGTACTCCGAATCGTTGATATCGGGCTCGAGCACCACCACCCCGTGGCGGATCGCATCCTGGACGAGCGAGTTGGGGCTGTAGAAGCCCATGGGTTGGGCGTTGAGCAGCCCGGCGAGGAACTCTGCCGGCCAGTGGTACTTGAGCCAGGCCGACATGTACACGATGTAGGCGAAGGAGACCGAATGACTCTCGGGGAAGCCGAACGAGGCAAACCCCTGCAGCTTCTCCCAGATCTCCTCGGCGGCAGCACCGGTGATCCCGTTGCCTGCCATCCCTGCGAAGGTCTCGGCCCGTAGCTTGGCCATCTCCTCATCGGACCGTTTGTGGGTCATCGCCTGGCGCAACCGGTCCGACTGCCCCGGGGAGTATCCGGCGCACACCCTGGCCAGTTCCATGAGCTGCTCCTGGAACACCGGGACACCCAGGGTCTTCTCCAGAATCGGGATCGCCAGCGGGTGGGGGTAGCGCACCGGTTCCTCCCCATTGCGGCGGCGGAGATACGGATGGACCGAATGTCCCTGGATCGGGCCGGGGCGGATGAGTGCCACCTCCACCGCCAGGTCGTAGAAGGTCTTCGGCTTCATGCGAGGCAACGTCGCCATCTGGGCTCGCGACTCCACCTGGAACAACCCCACCGTGTCGGCGGTGGTGAGCATCCGGTAGACGATCGGCTCCTGGGGGATGGTGGCGAGGTCGACCGCCACCCCGTGTACGTCCTCGATGAGGTCGACGGTGAGATGCAGGGCGTTGAGCATGCCCAGACCGAGCAGGTCGAACTTGACGATCCCCATCGAGGCGCAGTCGTCCTTGTCCCACTGCAGCACCGATCGGTCCTCCATGCGCCCCCACTCCAGCGGGACGGTCTCATGGAGCGGCCGGTCGGCGATGACCATCCCCCCGGAGTGGATCCCGAGGTGTCGGGGAAACCCGTCGATCCGACTGCACATGTCCAGGATGAAGTCGGCCGTGGCTCCCCCTGGCAGTTCCAGGAACTCACCGATCGCATCGGCCTTACGGGTGTCGAGGTACTTGGTGAGCCCGTTCACCTGGGCCTGGGTGAACCCGAAGGCCTTGCCGACGTCCTGGAGCACCGAACGGGCCCGGTAGGTGATCACGTTGGCCACCATGGCGGCGCGGTCCCGACCGTACCTCCCGTAGCAGTACTGGATCACCTCCTCGCGCCGCTCCGCCTCGAAATCGACATCGATGTCGGGAGGGCGGCCCCGCTCGTCCGACAGGAATCGTTCGAAGGGCAGCCCCAGCCGGATGGGGTCGACCCTGGTGAGGTCGAGGCACCGGCACACGGCCGAATCTGCACCCGAGCCCCGGATCTGACAGAAGATGTCGCGGCTCCTGGCGAACTGCACGATGTCCCACACCACCAGGAAGTAGCCGGGGAACCCGAGTCGCTCGATCACCTCCAGTTCGTGCTCGAGCCGGGCCAACGCCCCCCGGTCGATGAGACCGGGACCATCGCCGGGATAACAGCGGCGCGCCCCCTCCAGCGTGAGGTGACGCAGGTACTCCATCTCGTTGCGAAACCCCCCGGGCATCGGGAAGTCCGGCAGTCGCGGAGCCACCAGGGTGAGGTCGAATGCCAGATCCCTCCCCAGGTCGGCGGCGCGCTCCACCGCCCCCGGGTAGCGACCCATCCGGCGCTCCATCTCTTCGGGCGACTTGAGAAACCGCTCGTCGGTGGCCGGCCAATGACCGTGACCGGCGTCGAGGTCGCGCCTGCCCCCGATCGCAGCCAGCACTTCGGCCACATCGGCCTCGGCACGGTCGTGATAGTGCACGTTGTTGGTGGCCACCAGCGGGATCCGCAGCCGATCCCCCACAGCCGCGATCACATCATTGCGGAGGTCGTCCTCCGGCATCCCGTGATGCCACACCTCGAGAAGGAGACGATCGCCGAACACCGCACGCAACTCCATGGCTGCTGCGAGTGCCGCGTCGTAGTCCCCGGTAGCGGCTGCTCTCGGCACCGCACCCCGGTGACATCCGCTCAGAGCGAACAGACGCCCTCGAACGGCAGCCTCGATGAGATCGTTCTCGTCGTAGACCGGACGGTCCTTCTCTCCCCGGAACTGGGCCATGGTCACCAGATGAGACAGTGCCGAATACCCGCCGGGATCGGGGGCCAACAGCACCAGGTGATCGGTCGCGGGCAGATCCACCGGCTTGGAGCCGTGCATCCGCCGGATCCGGCCCCTGCGCGGTCGCGCCGCCGCGATTGTCGGCTCTCGACCAGTGGCTCGTGGCTCTCCCTCCAGGGAGGAGTGATCGTGTCGAGCCGAGGTGCCGGAGATCACCGGTCGACGGCCACCGGCCGACGGCAGCCCGATCTCCACGCCGTACACCGTGGGAAGACCCACCGCGGCGGCGGCCACCCTGAACCGGGCCGACCCGTAGAAGCCGTCGTGGTCGGTGACGGCCAGTGCCTCGTACCCGAGTCCGGCGGCACGCTCCACCAGTTGGTGCGGATGGGAGGCGCCATCGAGAAAGGAGTAGTTGGTGTGGGAGTGCAGTTCCGCGTAGCGCGCCATGGGAAGGCGAGTCTATCGAACACCTGTTCGATCCGATCGAGAGATCGGGATGCCTCCGATTACCGTCCCGACGTGGAATTCGACCCCTTCGACCTACCCCACGACGACCCGTGGGGTGACGAGGCTCCCCCGCTGCTGCGCAGGCCGATGGTGCGAGGCACCATCACCATCCTCGTCATCGTGAGCTTCGTGATGCTCACCCTCATGTCCACCTGCAGTCCACGCACCACCCGCATCGGGCCCACGACCACCACCACGCTGCAACGGACCCTCGCACTCAATCCGTAGCGAGCTCGTCGTCCTCGCGATAGCTGTCGAATGCCTCCAGCGCCCAGGAGAGGCCGTCCTGGGGCGACTCGATGGCGAGACAACCCGACCACCCCGCCACGTGATCGAGCGGCTCCCACACGCGCCATGAGAGCCTGGAGGCGGCGGCTCCCACCTCGTCCGGGGAAGCGGGCCAGCCCACATCGGTGAGCGTGGTCACCAGCCACCAGGCTGCGAACCGCCCCATGGCACTGCCCCGGCGCCGTCCGTAGGCCCCGCCCGAAGCGGCCACCCAGCCGACCACGGCCAGTCCGAGATCGGGCTCGATCGGCGCCATCCGGCACGCAGCATGACCCAGAGCCGCCACCGCCGCCGCAGCACCCCCCTCGACGGCGACCGCAGCGGCCCGACCGTTCGACTGTCGGGCCCACACCGCTCCGATATCGAGCAACGCCTCGATGGATTCGTCGTCGTCGACCGTTGCCCCCGGAGACGGGAGTTCCCGCTCGGTGAGCGGAGGAAGCTCGGGAGCGGTGAAGTCGGCCTCGTCCGCCCGGTATACCGCCACCGGGTAGCGCGGCTCCCACGGCTCCAGACGTCGCGGGATCTCGAGCACATGAGGGTCGATCGAATCGTCGGAGGAGAGATCCTCCCCGCGCATCACCCGATCATGAGCACACAGCGCACGGGCGGGTCCGATCGGGAGATGATCCCTGAGTTCACTCCAGACGTGGGTGCTCCCGGCGACCTCCCACAACGGCCCCAGGGCGAACCGGCCGGCCTCCTCGTCGACCACGGCACCAGCGTGCGGGCCGGGGGCCTCGAGCGCCAGCCGGTACTCGGCGTACTCGGCGGCAGGCCACAACTGGAGCCCTCGTTGTTCGAGAGCGTGTCGGCACCGGTCGCGCAACTCGACGATGCCGTCCCAGTCGCGCGACGAACACAGCCCGTCGACCATCCGGATGAGGGCGTCGAGATCACCGGCCGCAACCGCCTCGGAGAGTGAACTCACGCGGACAAGGCGACGAACTCGCCGATCAACGACGGCGCCTCGCCCTCGATTCGCTTCCAGAAGGCCTTGTTCTCCGGATCGCCCGCTCCGAAGAGATGATCGAACTTGACCCGGTCCTCACCCGGCGGCATCCGGAGAACGGCCCGGGCGGCGAACTCGGCCAACTGGCGGGCGTTGCGGAGGTAGTCGGTCGCCGCCACGTAGAACAGGGCGGCTCGCTCGACGGCCGCCACCGGCTTGCCGGCCCGTTCGGCGGCCCCCAGGAAGTGGCCGGCCGCAACGAGCATCTGATCGCCGATGTCGAGACCGGCCACCTCGACCATGTTGCCCTCCGGAGTCCTGCTCAGCAGATCCGTGCCCTTGGGCCGCGCCCGGATCGATGCGAGGAACTCGGCCATCGATGAGCCGCCGCTGCCGGCCATGATGAATACGACGGGCGCTGCCCTGCGGGCGTTCCCGTCGAGGTAGGGCAACAGCAGGCCGTACTGCCAGGTCTCGTCGGGGCGGGCGTCGATCTCGTCCAACAACACCAGCGTCGGACGATCGCCTGCCATCACATCGTCGAGCGCACCACGCAGGCCGCCCTCGTCGAGACGCGCCAGGTTGAGCTCGACGAAGTCGATCCCGTCGGTCGATCGGGCGATCTCCTCGGCGAAGAAGGTCTTGCCGCTCCCGGGTGATGCCCACAGCAGGTGGTTCTCGCGATTGCCCCCGCCTCCCATCAGCCCACCCACGATGCGCTGGCGGGCGTCGGACAGCGCGTTGCGCACGGTCGCAGAGAACCGGGTGTAGCGACCCACCACGGAATAGCGGCGAATCACGATGTCGTCGAGTTCTCCGAGCAGATCCAGGGTCGCAGCGGCGCGATCCTCGGTCCCCGTGGCCCCGACACCTGCCAGATCGAGCCGGGCGCCGAGCCGCTCGAGATCGGCGACGGCGGCAGCGGTCTCGAGGGCCCCTGCCTCCGAGCGCCCGGCAGCCTCCAACGATCGTCCGAGCCCCAGTCGGGCTCGCGCCGCGTCGTAGGGCAGGCCGGCCTCGAGCCACGCCGAGTACGCGGCCCTGAAATCGGCGGCGGCTGCGGCTGCCTCACCTCCGAACTCGGCCACCAGGGCCCTGGAGAAGGCGCTCGCCGCACGAAGCGCAGGAGCCGAATACCGCCCGGCGATACTGCCGAGCTCCTCGCTGGCCCGCTCCGCAGCCGGGCGATCACCCTGCGCCAGATAGATCTCCACGGCTGCCGGCAACAACTTGAGGCGATCGAGCGGGGCATCGGGTCGGGCGTCGAGGGCAGCCGAGATGAGGGCGGCAGCCGCATCCTGGTGCCCCTGGGCGGCCCGCAGCTGGGCCAACCCCGGCATCGCATCGTGGCCCATCCCGTGCGCCCGCATGAACTCGCGCTCCGCGGCTTCGAGATCTCCCCGAACGAGATGGACGTTGCCGAGCTCGGCGATGGCCGCAGCCGCAAACGGGGTCAACGATTGGAGCTGTCCCGCAGCCCTCTC
>JAHEFN010000119.1:6389-7266 GCA_024640185.1 Gemmatimonadota bacterium
GACAGATCCCGGGGTAGCCGCTGGCGTTCGCCTCGCCGTCGCACCACCGCTCGGCTTCCTCGCCCCATTCGGCGGCAGTCCCGAAATCCGCCACGTCGAGGCACGCGGAGATCATGTTGCAGTACACCTTGCCCGTGGTGAGCGGATCGAGCTCCCCGGCGGCGACCGCGACCATGGCCCGCTCCATCTCACCGATTCCCTCGTCGATACGACCCAGAGCCACGAGGATCTGGCCGCGATCGTGACCCGCCAACATCTCGAGATTGCGGTCGCCGACACTCCGTGCGAGTTCGATGGCACGTTCCGCATACCGGAGCGCAGCCTCGGGATCACCGTCCAACAGGGAGCGATTGGCCCGGATCCGGGCGACGGTTCCCGCCAGACCGGAGTCCGCTTGTCGCTCCGCGATCTCCTCTGCCCGGCTCAGCCAGGCTCGCGCCACCGACGCCTTCGACTTGAGGTCGTAGTCATGCGCCAGTTCGGCGGCCGTCTTGCCGGCCTTGATCTCATCGCCCGCGGCCGTGAACATCGCAAACGCACGCTCCCGTGCTCGGATCGCGGTATCCACGTCGCTCAACCACCACGCCGCGGAACCCAGCGCCTCGAGATGCTCGGCGCGCGGGTCCGCACCGCGGTCGAGCGCCGACGACAGCAGACCGACAGCCTCCTCCCAGGAGAGGGCGGCAGCGGCGCGCAGGCCGTCGTCCCAGGTTGAAAGGGGCATCCGGCGAGGTTACAGCCGGACGGCCCGGTAGCCTGACGCCGTGCCCACCATCGTCGACCTGATGGATTCCATCCCCAGCCGATTCGCCTGGCCGCTGTCGGTCGGGAGCACCGCGGCCGCCATCATCGGTGCGGGCCTCATCTTCGGTGCTGC